>SHYY01000189.1 GCA_009692555.1 Myxococcales bacterium | reverse complement strand
GCTGTAGAAGCGGGCGCCATCCGGCGCTCCGAACCGGCCCGCTCCCTCGGCGATGTTCAAGGGGATGGAGAGCGCCGCACGTTTGAGCTCTTCGGTGAGAAACGAGTTCCCCCTGGGGGCGCTCGTCGCGATCTGCGAGGCAAGGGCGAGGAACTCGATGGCGCGGCGATGGACGTCGAGCTTCTGGTCGGCCAGCAGGGGCATCCTCCTGGGCGGCCAGGGGGGTCGGTTGGCAGGAGGAATTTGTTGCGGGAGGAAGTTCGATTGCCGTCGCTGCGGACGGGACGACTACGACTACGACTACGACTACGTGACGACCAAGAGCCAGCAAGAGGGCCCCCTCCGCTGTTAAGCACCCGATCCTGAGCGCCCGGGTTGCTTTCCCGGCGCGATGTGTGGTACGGCCGAGGGTGGAGGCTGAACCATGAATTACCGCGCGCTGTTCCCGCTCGCCATCCCCTGTACCGTCGCTGGTGCGCTCTTTTTTGCCGTCGCCTGCGGCCCGTCCGCGGGCGGTCGCAACATCCGCGACGTCCAGGGCGACGGGGGCACCCCGGTGAAGAACGACCCGAACCGGGACAGCGACGGCGACGGCATCACCCCCGCGCAGGGCGACTGCAACGACGCCGACCCGCTGATCTTTCCGGCGCTGAACGGCCTCCCTGGCGCGCCCGAGCTGTGCGACGGCAAGGACCACGACTGCGACAGCATCCCCGACGGCCCGTGCGACGACGACATGGACGGCTACGCCATCCTCCCGAACGGCGACAAGAACCTCCCCGGCGGCGATTGCAACGATCAGAATCCGCTGGTCGGCCCGGGCGCGGCCGAAGTCCCGGATGACATGGTCGACAACAACTGCGACGGGATGGTCGACGAGAAGGCCGCCGCGTGCGACGGCAGCGTCAAGAAGGATGGCAAGTCGCTGGCCGGCGCGATGGAGCTCTGCTCGCCATGGGTGATGGACGCCAAGCTGAACAAGGACGCCGATGCGATGGCGTACGCGGTGAAGAAGAACTTCGGGATGGGCTACAAGCCGAAGCAGGGCGGCAACTTCGTGATGCTCTCCACCGGCATCGCGGCCGACAAGCTGGACGCGAACTTCAACAAGAACAAGAAGGTTCAGCCGGGCACGGACTTCGGCACGATGAGCATGAATCCGCTGCCGATGAACCAGAAGAACAACGTCTGCGGCGCGGACTCGATGGACCCACTGGAGGTGAACGACTACGTCGAGCTGACGCTAACGTTGAAGGTGCCGAGCAACGCCAAGGCCTTCTCGTTCCAGTTCATGTTCGTGTCGGCGGAGTACCCCGAGTTCGTGGGCACCGAGTTCAACGACAAGTTCCTCGCCATCCTCGATTCGAAGGCATTCAAGGGCAACATCTCCTTCGACGCGAAGATGAACCCGATCACGATAAACGTCGGCTTCTTCGACGTGTGCGACAAGGCCTCGAAGATCTGCAGCGGCAGCAAGCCGGGCGTCTGCACCAAGCCGATCGATCAGCTGAACGGCACCGGCTACGAGGACACCTCGTTCGGCAGCGAGAAGATCGGTGGCGGCACCGGCTGGCTGACCACCACCGCGCCGGTGATGCCGGGCGAGACGGCGACGCTGCGCTTCATCATCTTCGACGAGGGCGACAACATCTACGACTCGAGCGTGATCATCGACAACTTCCAGTGGAAGGCGGAAGGCTCGATGGACCCGATGACGATTCCGTAGCTCGTCGCCGTAACACCCCCGCTCCCTCCCCTCACTCCTTCGTTCCCGCTCCCCGTTGCCGTTGCCGTTCACTCAAGGCTTGGGCGCGGGCCCGCACAACGGCTGCGCGTTCTGCGGCCCGCCCCGCGGACACTCGCGTTCCAATTGCGCACCTCGGGGGCGGGTGTCGCGGTAGGAACACCCGTTGCCGGATGCCCCCCGCACAGATCCCAACATGCAGATTTCCCGCATTGGGCTCTTCCCTCAGCTCTTGACGCGCAGCCGCTGCGCGGGATGGGGGTGATGGATTTGCGGGGCAGGAAGGAACCGGGCTTGGAGTCCCGCGAGTCGCGCCCAGGTGCAGCGCGTTCGCTGGCTCCGACGACGCAACACGCGCCGCCAGACACACGCGACGCTTCTCGCCCGGGTAGATCGAGATCAGCGCGCCCTCGTTCTTCTGGAGCTGGCGCACCAGCTCGCCGCGCGCAAGCTGCTCCGCCACCCCGGCCGTCCCGGCGTCGATCGCGCTCTGCTTCCACTTCGTCTCGGCCGCCTCGGTGCTCGCCGCGAGCGCATCGAGCGCCTTGCCGTGGCGCTTGGCGATCTCGGGGAGGTGGGCCATCAGCGCCTTGTTGATCGCCCCCACCTCCAATGCCACGTCCTCGCCCCGGAGCGCGATGACGTAGCTGAGGCCGCGATGAAAAGTCGCCACGTAGCGCGGGTCCTCGCGGTTCTTCCCGACCGCCGCCTGCGTCTCCAGCTCCACCACGCGCAGCTTCTCGTCGAGCTCGAAGTCGGTGCGGACCAGAACCGCCAGGAACTCGGCCCGGACGTCTTCCCGCTCGTCGTGCTCGTCGCGCCGGGTCTTCAGCGCCGTCGCCGCCTTCTGGACCGCGGCGGCCAGGTCGACCGTCTTCGGATCGGAGGTCAGTGCGGCACGGTGGTAGCGGCTGTCACGAAGCAATTCGGTGGTGCTGGACGTTCCGTCGCGGATCGCCATCGGTCACCTCTTCGGGTTTTTGGGCCGGCGCTCCGGCAGGAGGCGCTCGCGACCCTGGGTGTGCATGATTCTAAGCTTTCGAAAGGATGTCAGGAATTAGACGTTTCAGGACGCTTCCGCGGTAGGGACCGGCCGTTGCCGTTGCCGTTGCCGTTGCCGTTGCCGACCATTCGTCACATCTTCTCGAGCACGAGCCCGGATCCCCCCGTCGCGGCGGGCCCACTCAACGGCCCGGAAGAAGCCGCGCTCGGGCTCCGGCCTGCGGCCTGGGCTCGGGCTCGGGCTCGACGGAGAGGCGGAGATGTGGCCAGTGGTCCGTTTCCGTTCCCGTTCCCGTTTCCGTTCCCGTTTCCGTTTCCGTTCCCGTCGCCGTCGCCGCTCCCCTACACCGCCAGCCCCTTCTTGTGCGCCACCAGCTCCTTCTGCACCCTGAGGAGCGTCTGGTTGGTGTCGAGCAGCTCCTTGGTCCGCGATCGGATCAGCCCCGCCAGCCGCTCCCGCTCGCGCGCCTCGTGATCCAGCATGTCCTGGTACTTCGTCTGCACCACTGCCTCGTCGGTGACGTTGCGCTGCACCTCGAGCGCGCCGATGATGTTGCCGGCCTCATCGAGGATCGGGATCGCCGAGAGCACGAAGCGCATCGGCTGCTCGGTCTGCGCCGGGCGACCGGTGATCTCGTCGAGCCGGACGTGCTGCTTGCCTTTCCAGCACTGCTCGGCGATGCAGCGCTCCTTGCAGATATCGAGCTCCAGCACCTCGTAGCACTTCTTGCCCTTGAGGCCGCGCGCCACCTGCCGCGGCAGGAGCGAGAAGAAGGCCCGGTTGAACTCGACGATGGTGCGCTCCTGGTCGACGATGAACCAGGAGTCGATGAAGGCGTCCGCCATGCCGCCCTTGAACTGGGCGATGAAGCGCTCGAGTGCCTCGGTCATTCACCCACGGTAGCGCCAAGCCGTACAGGCCGCAACGCCGTCGCGCCGGGTGCGGATCGATCCCGGCACTCCGCCCGGGCGATCGTGACGGCGCGCGAGACTGGCGCTCGCCTGCGCAGGGCCACCGGGAGCATCTGGCGGTCAGCCTCTTGGCGCGATCCAATGGGGCAGTTGCCCCAATTTGCTCCGTTCGCTCCCCGCCTACTCTTCCCGCACCGCCAGCCGCCGCATCCGCTCGCGCAGATCGTCGCGAAACGCCTCCAGCTCCGCCTCGGTCAACGGCTTCAGCATCGTGGGCAGCGGGCGCACCGGGAACTGCCCGAGCAGCCACGCCAGGATGCCCGGGTCGATCCCCGCGTCCTTGCGCAGCGCGATCACGAGATCACGATCCGGCGGGAAACCGGCCCGATCGAGGAACAGCAGGTCGACCAGATCGCGCGGCTCCGACCGCGACAGGATGCAAGTGAGCTTCGCCGCACGCAGGTCGGTCAGCGACTCGACATCGATGCCCTCGACGCGGCATGCGCTTTCGATGTCGGGGGTGCCCTCGAACACCAGGTCGATCTCGATGCCACCACGAAGCTCGGCCCGCACGAAGGTCCCCGCATCGCGCACGATGGCGATCTCGCCGCCCAGCTCGCGCCCGATCTCGGGCAGGTCGCGAGCCAGGGAGCGAACGTCGTCGCTGCGATGGCAAACGAGATCGATATCCCGCGAGAGGCGGTGCGCGAGGTGGGCGCCGCTCAGCGCCGCGCCGCCGCCGAGGTGGCACTGGACCCGGCCTTGGCATCGCCGCACCAGCTCCAGCACTGCTTCGGGGACGACCCGGCGATCGAAGGATCCACTACCCATGCTTCGCTTCCGCGGGCGGCCACTCGGGGACGGGCAGCCGCAGCAGAAAGGCCCACATCGCGCGCGCGCGACCGAGGAAGCGCACCAGATCCGGCCACAGCTCGCGCACGTCGTGTGGCCCCACGAAGTACCAGACGTCGCGGGTGTTGGCCTCGCGCAGGAGCGCGCCCATCCAGTAGGCCCGCGTCGCGCGGTCGGGATCGGCGAGGAGCCCCCGGAGCTGGCCCACCGTCACGTCCGTCCACCACAGGAAGTAGGGACGGGCGCCGTCGCGGAGAATATCCGGGCTGGTCGGCGGCAGCGGCGCGAGGGGATCCACCCCGCGAGGATACCACCGCAACGCCCGCGGGGCCGACGCTTCAACCCCCTGTCGGCGGCTCACCTGCGCCAGCAGGGTAGGGCCCGGTCCCCCATGAAACCAGCGTAACCCCGCTTGCACTGCGGGGGTCGCATCCGTCATTGACCAGACAGCCGCCTGCCGCTAGACTCGGCCCACTTTTCGCCCACTATTTCGAGAGAGCGGCAGGGGCATGGAGAAGCGGCGCGGCATCAGCATCAGCTTCAAGATGATCCTCACCACCGCCTCTCTCGTGCTGGTGATCGTCTCGCTATTCGGCACGATCAACGCGTGCAGCGTCAACCGCGTCTACGATGAGCAGGCGCAGCTCCTCAGCGACGCCTTGACCCGCTCGATCGAGAAGCGCGGCCGGGTCCAGACCAAGGACCTCGTCCAGGCCAGCCGCAGCGCGATCCTCCAGAACGATTTCAGCACCCTCCAGGCGTTCGTCCCCGAGGTGGTCAAGGACGACCCCGAGGTGCTCTACGCCATCGTCGCCGACAAGGACGGCACCGTGCAGGCCCACTCCGACCGGGACCGGAACGGCAAGCCGCTGACCGACGCCGTGGCCCGCGATCTGGTGGTCGCGAAGGAGCCGGTCGCGCGCCGTATCGACGCCCAGAAGCTCTACGTGTTCTCGCGCCCGATCCTCCACGACGGGCAGAAGCTCGGCGCGGTGGTGATCGCCTTCAACCTCGTGATCCTCGACCAGCAGATCGCCAAGATGCAGGCCGACAAGGACGCCGCCAAGACCGCCTCGGTCACCCGCACCGCGGCGATCGGCCTGTGCTTCGTGCTCCTCGGCCTCGCCCTCTCGATCTTCCAGAGCGTGCGCATCTCGCGCCCGCTGAAGGTGCTCGCCTGGCGCGCCGACCAGATCGCCCGCGGCGACCTCGATACCCGCGTCGAGACCTCCTCCAGCGACGAGATCGGCATGCTCGGCGAGAACTTCAACTACATGGCCGACCAGCTCGTGGTGCTGCTCCGCGAGACCGCGCAGAAGGCGATCATCGAGAAGGAGCTGGAGGTGGCGCGGGCGATCCAGGAGACCCTGGTGCCGTCGGGGGAGCTGGTCGACCGCAAGACGCTCAAGGTGGCCGGCTTCTTCCTCCCCGCGTCGCAGACCGGCGGCGACTGGTGGACGGTGCACGATCTGGTCGACGACAAGGTGCTGGTGGTGATCGGCGACGTCACCGGCCACGGCGTCCCGGCGGCGATGATCACCGCGGCGGCGAAGGCGGCCTGCGACACGATCCGCGCGGTCACCCAGGGCAAGCTCACCGTCACCTACCTGCTCGAGGCGATGAACCATGCCATCTTCGAGGCGGCGCGCCGCAAGTTCGTCATGACCTGCTTCGCGTCGATCGTCGACACCCGCGCGCGGACCATCACCTACGCCAACGCCGGCCACAATTTCCCGTACCTCTTCCGCCCCCAGGCCGGCAACGAGGCGCAGGACTTTCACGTGCTGATGTCGCGCGGCAACCGGCTCGGCGATCTCGCCGAATCGACCTACACCGAGAAGACCGAGCAGCTCCAGCCCGGCGACACGCTGGTCTGGTACAGCGACGGGATCGTCGAGTGCGAGAGCCCCCAGGGCGAGGAGTACGGCGAGAAGCGCTTCCGCGCGGCGATCCGGCGGGCGGCGGGCCTGGAGCCGGTGGAGATGCGCGAGGCGGTGGTCGGCGCGGCGTCGCAGTTCTTCGGCGATCGCCAGCGCAAGGATGACATCACGATGGTCTTCGGACGGATCTACGCCTGATGCGGATCGCGATCGTGATCATGCTGATCTCCGTCGCCCTCGTCGGTGGCGCCGCCTTCGCGCAGGGGCGCACCGGCAACGACACCGAGGAGGAGCAGGCCTTCCAGTCGGCCGAGTCGGCCTTCAACGCCAACCGCTACGACGAGGCCGCCCCGCTCTACGAGAAGGTCACCGCGATCAACCCGGGGCGCGCCGAGCCGTGGGTGAAGCGGGCGGTGATCCTCTACCGCAAGAAGCAGTACACCGACGCAGTGAAGCTCCTTCGCGCCGCGCAGTCGACGCTCCCAAGCGATCTCGGGATCAAGGCGCAGCTCGGGCTCTCGCTCTACCGCGGCGGCGCGCCCGAGATGGCGGTGGCGATGATGGAGGAGGTGGTCGCGCAGAAGCCCGAGATGCCGGAGCTGCAGCTCCAGCTCGCGCTCCATTACGTGAAGCTCGGCGACGGCAAGCGGGCGGTGGCAGCGATCGAGTACTACTTCAAGTCGCGCCCCGCCGAGGCGGCCAGGGAGGACGGGCAGCTCCGGCCGCTGGCGGGCACCGCCTACCTCCTGAACAAGCAGTACGAGCAGGCGGAGCGCGAGTTCGAGGCGGTGCTGAAGCAGAGCCCGAACGACGTGGTCGCCCGCGTCTCGCTCGGGCAGGTGTTCACCGGCAAGGGTGACTGCCAGAAGGCGATCACCCTCTACGAGCGCGTCCTCGCCGAGGCGCCGAAGCGCCCCTTCATCCACGCCGACCTCGCGACCTGCTATCTCAAGATCGGTCGGCGCGCCGAGGCGCTGCGGAGCGCGGAGGCCTACAACGCACTCCGGCCGAGGGAGGGGCGTGGGTTCGTCCTGCTCGGGGACGCGCGCGCGGAGACCCGCGATCTGCCGGGCGCGCTGACCGCCTACGAGCAGGCGAAGAAGCTCGATCCGCGCGTCACCGTCGACGGCAAGATGGGCAAGGTGTTCCTCGGACAGAAGAATTACGCCGGCGCGGCGGCGATGCTCGAGACCGCGGCGAAGGCGAGCCCCGACGACGTGGAGATCCAGACCCAGCTCGCCGAGGCCTACGCGGCGACGCGCCAGCCGAAGGAGAAGCTGGTCGAGATCGCCGATCGACTCCTCAAGTCCACCGATGCGGAGGCGCTCACCGCGGCCGGTGTGGCGCTCTACGCTGCGGCGGAGGACGCCCGCGCCGAGAAGGCCTTCACCGCCGCGCTGAAGGCGGATGCGAAGGCGCGGCGGGCGCGCACCGGGCTGCAGATGGCGCTCTACCGGGTGGCGTTCGTCGAGATCGGGAAGAGCAACCTCGCCGCGGCGGAGGCGGCGCTCACCCGGGCCCACGATCTCGATCCCGATTCGATCCAGGGCAACCGGAACCTCGGGCTGGTGCTGCTGCTGACGAAGAAGTGGGCGGAGGCGGAGAAGGTGCTCTTGCTGGCGCAGAAGCGCGTACCGAACGATCTGGTGGTCAACCGGCTGCTCGGGCGCGCCTTCCTCGGGATGAAGCGGCAGGCCGACGCGCTGAAGGTCTACGAGGCGTCGGCGCAGGTGGCGCTCCGCTCGCGCGGCCCGGCGCTGGCGGAGATCTACGCTGAGCTCGGGCCGGCCTACGTGGAGGCGGGGAGGTTCGACCAGGCGGTGGCGGTGCTGGAGACGGCGGTGAAGGAGGCCGGGCAGACGCCCGCGCTTGCTGCATCGCAGCGAAACCTGGCGGTCGCCTGCTACCGCCGGGGCCTTTCGCGGCTGGCCGATCCGAAGCAGGCCGACGGCGCGCTGGAGGATCTCCTGAAGGCGGCGGCGATCCCCCGCCCGGCGCTGGCGCCCAAGGAGCTGGCTGCGGTGAGCTGCGCGGCGGCGCTGGCTGCGCTTCAGGCAGGCAAGCCGGCGCAGGCGAAGGAGAGCCTGGCGCTGGCCACCCGCGAGGGCGGCTGCGCCTTCAAGCCGCCGTTCGAGAAGGTCGGCGCGGAGTTCTTCACCGCCTACGCGCAGTACCGCGAGGCCAGCCCGGAAAGGCGCGAGGAGGCCGCCATGACCTTCCAGAAGCTGCAGCCAAAGGCCACCGGCACGCTGGCCGCGCTGCTCAAGGCTCTGGTGCGCTCCTCCTACGAGCTGCAGGGCTACGACCTCTACCAGCGCAGCGACGAGAAGCGCGCCTCGGTGGCGCTCAAGGCCGCGGCGCGCCTGGGGCTCAAGGGCGAGCACCGGGAGCTCGATCACAACCTCGCGGTGATCGAGGTCACCGAGGGGCGCTACGTCGCCGCCGAGAAGCAGTTCGAGGAGCTCGGGACGCGACCGCCCGAGGCGGCGGTCAACCTCGGCATCCTGGTCGACCGGCAGGGCGATGCGAAGCGCGCGCTCGAGCTGTACAAGCGGGGCGCCGAGCGTGGCGCGCGAGCCCCGAAGCTGCGCGAGTGGATCGACGTCAAGGAGCGCCTGCTCGGCGGCGCCCAGGGAGGTGCCAAGTGAGACCTGCCCTCTCGTCGCTGGCGGCGCTCGCCGCGCTGCTCGCCGTTCTGCCCGCCGTTCTGCTTCCTGGCCTGGCCGCCGCCGAGGAGAAGCTCACCATCGCCATCTACGCGCCCAACGCGCCGTTCGACTCGGGCGATGCGCGCCACTCCTTCGCGGCGCGCCTGGCGGCGCAGATCCAGTCGGTGGCCGGGGTGAAGGCCGAGCCCAAGGCCTACGCGCGCGCCGCCGACTTCGAGGCCGCGCTGAAGGCCAACCAGGCCGACTTCGCGATCGTCGACGGGATCTACCTCGCCGAGCGCAACGCGCCATTTCCGGTGCTGGCGATCGCCACGACGGGCGGCGACACGGCGACGCGGTGGGCGCTCTTCTCGTCGCTGCCAGGGGGCGTGTTCGAGCTCGAGGGCAAGCGGCTGGCGCTCGCCGCCACCGGTGCCAAGGACCTCCAGTTCGTCGACAACGCGCTCCTCGACGGGGAGCTTCTCCGCCACTTCGGCCCGCGCCAGACCGCCCCCGACGTGGTCTCGGCGGTCACCGCGGTGTCGCTGAAGCGGGCCGACTGCGTGTTCGCCCCCGAGTACGCCGGGCGCGGGCTGCGCAAGGTGTTCGACGCCGGCCGGCTGCCCAACCCGGCGTTCGTGCAGGTGCGCGCCGGCCTGGCGGCCGATCTCGTCGAGAAGGTCAAGAAGGCGGTGCTGGCGCACGCAGCCTCGGGCACCTACGACGGCTGGAAGGCCGGGTCGCCCGATCCCTACCGCGCCCTCGCTGCGCGGATGGCGCCGCGCACGAGGCGGATGGTGATGGCCGAACCCCCGGCGGTGCCGATCGATCTCGCGGCGGCGTTGCAGCCGTCGTCGATCGAGCCGGCCCAGGTCGACCTCCGGGATCAGTTCTGGGGCCCGACGGGGCTCCCATGAGCGGCCTGCACGAGAACTCTCTCCGCTTCACGATCGAGGAGCGCGACGACGGAGCGCGCGTCACCTTCGAGGGGCGCCTCGACGAGAACGCCGACCTCTCGGGGCTGCGCGGGCGGCTCGCCGGGAGGGTCGAGTTCCACCTCGCCGGGATCAGCCGGATCAACTCCACCGGCGTGCGGATCTGGGTCAACCTGGTGCACGATCTCCCGTCGGTGACCGAGCTCGCCTACAGCGAGTGCTCGCCGGCGATCGTCACCCAGCTGAACACCATCTACAACTTCCGCGGGCCGGCCAAGGTGTGGTCGCTGCTCGCGCCCTACGCGTGCGAGGCCTGCGCGATCGAGGAGTGCAAGCGGATCGATGTGCGCGAGCATGTCCCGGCCGATCCGCTCGAGGTCCCGCGCTTCCACTGCGCCCGCTGCGACGGCCTGATGGCCTTCGACGACCTCCCCGAGCGCTACCTGTCGTTCCTGCACGAGGTGTGACCCGCGAGCGAAGAGGCGCGCCGACCGGCGCACTCTACCGTCGTCAGCCGCGTTTCTTCGCGCAGGGCACGATCGGGCTGGCGGTCCCCGGCCGACTCCGATTGATCACCACGCCCTCGGGCTGGATCAGGCTCTCGGCGACGCGCCAGGCACCACCCGTGCGGCGGGTGGAGAGGTCCGCCGCGCGCTGCGCTCGGTCGACCTGCGGAGACGCCGCCGGGGCGAGACGAACCCGGTCGCGCGGCAGCGGCGCTTCGGTTCCCGGAGGCTCCGCTCGCGCCTTGGCCGGTGCGGCGTCGACGGCCGGCGGCGCCGCGCTCACGGAGGTCGGCTGCAGGAGCGCCGTGAGGCGAGAGACCACCTCGTCCACCGCAGCCGCGGTGTCCAGGCTCTGGCCACCCTCGAACCAGCGTCCAGCGATCGCGCGGCCATCGGCCCCCGGCCGTGCGAACAGCGGGATGCGGCGCGCCGTGTAGCCCGCGGCGCGGAGAGCGCTCCCGTCGCGATCGGAGTCGAACTCGACGAGGCGGAGGCCCGGCAGCCGCGCATCCAGCCGCCCCTCCTCGACCAGGCGATGAAAGGTCTGGCAGGGCGCGCACCACGTCGCACCGACGTACACCAGGAGCGACCGCTTTTCCATCCGGGCCCGGGCGAGCTCGGCACGAACGGTCGCGGCCACATCGCCCGCCGGGGCCCCCACCATCTCCACCCGATCCGCCCGCTCCGCACCGACGGTGGCCCCGCGCTCGCAACCCGGGCTCGTCGAGAACCGGGAACGGCAACGGCAACGGCAACGGCAACGGCAACGGGAGCGGCAACGGCAACGGGAGCGGCAACGGGAATGAACGGGAGCGGGAGCGGCGGAGCGGCGACCGCGCCGGGCAAAGTGCGCCCGTCACGGCCGTCGCAGGGGAAGACGCTTCCGGATCGATCCGTCGAGATTTCGTGGGGTCGTTCATCGCCGCACCTCCTCCTCGCGGGTAAAGGAGGTGCGGCGATGAACGACGACCAATATTTCCCTTTCGAGAAACTTCACGTTTACCAGGTGGCAAAGGAGGTGCTGGTGATGGCGGTCAGGAACCGAGCCCGGTTCAGGGGCCTGCCGGGTGAGCTGCCGAGCCAGCTCGATCGGGCTCTGCTGAGCGTAGTGGCCAATATCACCGAGGCCACCGGCCGGCAGTCGCTCGCGGATCGCAAGCGGCACTTCGCGATCGCGCGGGGCAGCGCCACCGAGGCGGGTGGCCTGGTCGAGATGGCCGTCCTGTTCGGCGCCCTCGACGAGGAGACGCATCAGGCGATGCGGTCGCGCTTGATCCGCGTGGCCCAGATGCTCACCGGCCTCATCCGGTGATGGAGAAGGTGGCGCCGGATCGGACAGCCGATCCGGCGCCACCCGGTTTCACCGGCGGATCATCGTCGTCAGCATCTGCACCACGCGGATCAGGCGACTGCGCATCGCGCTGTGGTTCTCGTCGGTCAGGTTGCCGTATCGCCACGCGATCCGGATCATCGCGCCGGCCTCCTCCGCGCTTCCCCGCGCGATGATGTAGTGCCGTCGCTGGCCGGCCTTCGACTCGCGCCCGGCGCCCTCCGCGATGTTCGCCACCACGCTCGCCAGCGCCCGCTCCGCCTGGCTCGCGATCTCGCCGGGCAATCCCTTGAATTGAACGGAAACGGAAACGGAAACGGAAACGGAAACGGAAACGGAAACGGAAACGGAAACGGAAACGGAAACGGAAACGGAAACGGAAACGGAAACGGAAACGGAAACGGAAAC
>SHYY01000188.1 GCA_009692555.1 Myxococcales bacterium | reverse complement strand
GGGATCGGGACCGTGGACCGCGACGCCGGCGGCCCCCTCCCCCACCGCGCCCAGCTGCGCGGCGCGCACCGCCTCCTCGACCAGCCGCGAGCGGCCGCTTCCCGGCGGGCCGACCACCGCGATCACCCGGTACGCGACGCCCGCGGGGCGCCGGCCGGCGAACAGAGGGTCGAGCTGCTCGGCCAGGCTGGAGAGGGCGGCGCGACGGCCCACCAGCGATGGGCGGCCCAGGACGGCGACGGACTGGCGGGGCAGCGCGTCCCCGTCGAGAGTCGCCCCCGCTCGCAGCGCATCCTCGAGCAGGGCGCGCGCCGAAGGATGGCGGCGAGCCGGATCGCGCGCCAGCAGCCTGCCGACGATCCGTGCGAGCCCCGGCGGCGGCGGTGCCCCCGTCCGGTCCTGCAACGACGGCGTTTGGGCCGTGAGCGCCGCCGCGACCACCTCGGCCACGGTCCCGTCGAAGGGTGGGCGGCCGCTCCACAGTTCATGGACGGTCGCACCGAGCGCGTAGAGGTCGACCCGGGCGTCACCGCCGCCGAGGAGCGCCTCGGGAGCGAGATAGGCCAGCGTGCCCCGCGTCCCCCCGCTGCCGCGCGCCGCAGCCAGGCCGAGATCGAGCAGGCGGACCCGGCCATCCGGCTGGATCAGCAGATTGGCCGGCTTGACGTCGTGATGAACCAGGCCGCGGCCGTGGAGCGCGTCGAGCGCCGCGGCGACCTGGGCGATCAGATCGATCAGGCGACGGGCGTGCTCCGCGGCGGGCAGGCCGCGCAGTGCTGCGGCGGGTGGGAGGCCATCGACGTGGTCGGCGGTGAAGAAGAGCTGCCCTTCGGCGAGCGGACCCGGCGGGCGGGCGCGGGCCAGGTCGTGTACCCGGACCAGCGACGGATGGTCGATCCCTCCGATCGCCGCGAACTCCCATCGCAGCCGGGCCTCGGCGCCCGCGTCCCCGTCGCTGAGCGCCTTCAGCGCCCGCAGCGCGCCCGAGGCAAGGTCGGTGGCGAGAAAGACCTGCGCCTCGGCTCCCTCCCCGAGAAGCCGGTCGAGGCGCCAGCGCCGGTTGACTACTCCACCGACGGACCCGGTCGCCAACCTGGTTGGCATGCAGTCAAGAGTAGCTTGAGATGCAACTACTTGCAATCGCCGAAGGCTGTCCACCAAGTTGACGATCCTCTGCGAACGCCGGGCCACCCCTCGGCCCGTTCCGTTCCGTTCCGTTCCGTTCCGTTCCGTTCCGTTCCCGTTCCCGTTCCCGTTCCCGTTCCCGTTCCCGTTCCCGTTCCCGTTCCCGTTCCCGTTCCCGTACGGGACGGACCGCCTCAGGGCTGGATGCGGATATCACCCAGGCCGAAGGGAGGCGTGAAGTCGCTCTCGGTCGCCGCGCCGAGGCGGGTGAAGGTGGCGCGCGCGCCCGCGCCGAGCGGGAATGTCGCCACCCCGTACTCGCGACCACGGGGGGCCACACGGCCGGCTCCAGCCACGGCGATCTGCGCGCTGGCATCGATCGGCCCGAACAGTAGATTCGTGGTGAACAGGTGCCCTCCCCCTTCGGCGCCGCCCCGGTCGATCGCGCCCGGCTCCTTGCCCGCGAAGAGCGAGCCCACCGTCTGGGCGTCGCTGCCCGAAAAGAGCGTGTTCTGCGCCGCGGTGAAGAAGATCGCCGCCTTCTCCGGTGGATCGCGGATCGTCGCCCCCGACGGTGGCGGCGGTGTGCGCGAGAGCAGCAGTCGCAGCGGCGCGAAGGTCTCGGGCAGGAGGGTGGTCCGCCACAGGGTGAGCGTCGGGTTCGCCGGATCGCCCTCCAGCCGCACCGCCGCGAGCCGGGTGGGCAGCGGGCCCTCGTGCAGCGAGGCTTCGTTGTCGCCGGCCAGCACCCACAGGGTCTCGCCGTCGGAGGCGAACGCGAGATCGCGCACCAGCGGCGCGCGCACCTCGGGAAGCAGCGCCACGCTCCCGAGCAGACGCGCCGCGGTCGGCGTGCTCACGTCGACCAGCTGCAGCCGATTGCCGTCGGTGAACAGGAACGCCATGCGCCTGCCGTCGGGATCGAGCTCGACCGCGTGGGCGCCCTTGGTTTCGGCGGGCAGGTCGAAGCGGTCGTAGCGCGCCGGCTGCCGCGGGGTCTTGATCTCGAACCCCTGCGCCTCCCCGTCGCCCACCGCGAAGATCACCGGGGCGCGCTCCGCAGCCACAAGGAAGCGCGCCTGCACCTCCAGCTCGCGCGTGGTGATCACTTTTGGACCACCCGCTGCGCCAAGATCGATCACCGCCAGCTTGCCGCCAGCGATCACGTAGGCGCACGATCCGTCCGGCGCCATGCGCACCGCCGAGGCATCGGCGAGATCGATCGGCGGCTGGACGACGGTCCCGTTGCCGTTGCCGTTGCCGTTGATCGAGAGGGCGTGGACACGGCCGTCGTGCACCGCGATCGCGATCCGGCGGATCGGGAAGCTGGCCCGCACACGGGCGTCACCGACGGTGATCAGCACCTCCTGGTTCCCCAGCGGGAGGGCCACCGGCACACGCACCAGGATGCCGCCGCCGGAGGTGCGGCCCACCACCTCCGCCGCCCGCGCGCCGATGGTCACTGTCGGCTGCTTGCCGAAGCCGCTCCCCTCGATCAGCAGCACCTCGCCCGGCGACGCCACGCCATCGGGCTCCCCGGTGAGTGCCCCGAGCCCCGCCGGGACGAGCGTCCCGAGATCGCGGATCTGGCGGACGAACGGCGTGCCGCCGGCCGAGAGCGAGCGGGTGTCCACGATCTCCGGCCAGCCGCCGGCGGCGACACACCCGCCTCCCGCGAGCGCGGCCACCAGGAGCCCCCCGAAAAGCTGCGTGCGCATGGCGCAGACTAGAGGGATCGCCGCGCGAATGTCAATGGAGTCAGGCAGTTCGGATGCCATACAATACCCTATACCGCGCGCCTTGACAGAGAGGCCAGCGAACGGTTATCCAGGCCCCCATGCGCATCTACTTCGTCGGAGCCCACGCCACCGGAAAGACCACCATGACCCGCTTCGTCAGCCGCAAGTGGGGCCTGCCGATGATCACCGAGGTGGCGCGCGCGGTGCTGGCGGAGCTCGAGTCGTCGCTCGACGCGCTGCGCACCGACATGGATCTGGTCGCCGAGTACCAGCGGCGCGTGTTCGATCGCCAGGTGCACGTGGAGCGGACACAGCAGGGCGGCTTCGTCTCGGACCGCGCGTTCGACAACCTCGCCTACGCCGCCGAGCACACCACCATCCTCGGCGATCTGATCAACACCGAGATGTTCCGCGAGTACATGAAGTGGGTGGCCGAGGGAACGGTCTTCTTCGTGCGGCCGCAGAAGGACCTCCTGAAGGAGGACGGCGTGCGCGCGGGCGTGACCTGGGACTCGGTGCTGCGCATCGACGGGATGATCAAGATGATGCTCGAGTCCTACCGCGTCCCCTACCTCCCGCTCGACAGCGCGTCGATGCAGGAGCGGGTGCGCTCGGTGGACTTCGTGCTGCAGCGCGTCCCGGGGCTGCAGCGCGCCGCGACGCCGGTGGCGTGGGACGGCGGCGCCCCGCGCGTGGTCACGCTCGCGCGCTAGTGTCCTGTCCGAGAAATTCTTTGCAGAATTTCTCAGCCAGAACACTAGCCATGATCCCACGGGGCGTACCGCCCCGCCCCGTCGGCCCTCCCCCAATCGATCCTGGGGGCAAGCCCCCGTCCGCCTGGGTCCCCACCCGTGCTCACGGCGGCACTTGCCGCCGGGCCGAGGCAGCGCGCGGCCTTTTTCTACTGCGAACTTCTGTATCGGGACACTAGCTGCTAGCCGGAGGGGCCTTCGGTGAGGCGGAACGCGACCAGCAGGTTCGGCACCAGCGAGAAGGCCTCGTGGTGCTCGAGGACGCGTCCGTTGGCGTCGAGGATATCGGTCCGCGACATCACCACCACCTGCACCGGCCCGGTGGCGGGCTTGCACGCCGCGACGTAGCCGACCACGCGCGCGCCGGTGTCGTAGTCGAAGGTGATGCGGTGGCTGATCATGTCGCGGAGCTTTCCGTAATCGGGCATGGTTCTCGTCTCCGTCCGGCGGCTTTGGGGCCACGGACCATACCACGAGGGAATCCATGCTTGAATTCGTGCTCCTCCGCCACGGCGAGTCCGAGGGCAACCGCGACCGCTTCTTCGGCGGCCACGGCCCATCGCGCCTCACCCCGCTCGGCCACCTCCAGGCGAGCGCCGCGGCCGACGCGATCGGGTCCGGTGGCGGCGCACCCATCGACGCCATCTACATGAGTGACCTGCCGCGCGCGGTCGAGACCGCCGCCCCGCTCGCCCGAAAGGCCGGCCTGGTCCCGATCGAGACGGCGGCGCTCCGCGAGCGCTCCGTCGGTGACCTGACCGGCCTCCGCTTCGAGGAGGCCAAGGAGCGATTTCCCGATCTCTGGGCGGCGCTCTTTCGCCGCGATCTGGAGTGGTGCCCGCCGGGCGGCGAGTCGCACCGGATGTGCTCGCGCCGCGTCGGTGCGCTGCTCCTGGAGCTGCTGGCGCGCCACCCGGCCGGCCGCGTGGTGCTGGTCTCGCACGGCGTGGCGATCGATCACCTCCTGCGCCACTTCCTCGGGGTCGAGGACGCTGCCGAGATGCGCTTCGTCTTCCACGTCGACAACGGCTCGATCCACCGCATCCAGCGACGGGAGGATGGCCTCTGGCGGATCGTGTCGCTGAACGACACCTCCCACCTCGCCGGCATCGCCGGGGCGCCCGACGAGCGGGTCACCGCCGAGCGCCCGCGCGAGTAGTAGCTACTTCGTGATCGTGTCGATCGTCAGCTTGATCCTCGCGGCGGGGATCGCCACGCGCGCGGTGCCGACCGCGTCACCGGCGTTCTTCGAGATCGCGTCTCCATCCTTGTCGACGCGCGCGGTGATCAGCACCTTGCCGGCGAACTTCGTGCCCGGCGCCATCGCGTCGCGCCCGTCGATCTGGAACGCCTGCGGCCACGAGCCGACGGTGAGCCGCTTGACGCCGAGGATCGATCCCTTCTCGCTGCCGTCGTCCTGGCGCGCCACCAGGAAGATGACGTCACCCGCGGCGACCTGATCCTTGACCTTGTCCGACAGCGCCAGCGTTCCGCTGAGGGTCGCCTTGGGATCGAACTCGCCCCCGGGCATCTCGCCCTCGATGGCGTGCCCTGCGCCAGCCGGGCCGGCGGGTCCACCCATCGGCGGATGGCCGGGAGGCAGGCCCTCCACCGCGCTCGGGCTTCCCATCGTGCCGCCCATCGTGCCAATCGGGGGGTGGCCGGCAGGCAGGCCCGGCGCGGTACCCGCACCGGCGTTCTCTCCCGACGGGGAGTGGACACCCGCCTTCGCCGGGGCTGCCACCTTGGCGGCGCCGGTCGCGAGGGCCGGCATGCCCGCCGGCGGTGCATCGCTTTTCTGATCGCACGCCGCACCGAAAAATGGGAGGCCGAAGCCGGCCGCAGCGACGAGAACCACTCGACGGAATTCGATCATGCGGGTACCTTAGCAAACGTGTCCGGCAGCGTCCATCAGGCCAGGGTGACGAGCATCCGCCAGCTGGCGAAGGACGTGGTGGAGTACGTGCTCGCCCTGGCCGAGGACGACGTGGGCCTCGCCTGGCGCCCTGGGCAGTTCATCTCGATCGCCTGCGGCCGCCGCGACGACGGCGAGCCGATCCTGCGCAGCTACTCGATCGCCTCATTGCCCGGGTGCGGCACGGTCGACCTGGTAGTGAAATTGATCGAGGGTGGCGCGGCGTCGGACTGGTTCCGTCGCCTGCAGGAGGGCGAGGCGGTGCGCTTCACCGGGCCGATGGGCTTCTTCGTCCTCGACCTGGTCCACCCGGGCGATCTGGTGTTCGCCGCCACCGGCACCGGGGTCGCTCCGCTGGTGCCGATGATCCGCGAGGCGCTCGGGCGCGACGAGGGCGGCCGGGTGCACCTCCTGTGGGGGCTGCGCAGCGAGGAGGATCTCTTCTGGCGCGCGGAGATCGAGGCCCTCGCCGCATTGTCGCCGCGCTTCCAGCACGCCATCCATCTGTCGCGTCCGGGGGACGGCTGGGCGGGCGCGCGCGGGCGGATCAACGGCGCGGCGATCGAGCTCCTGCCGTCGCTGGCGCGGCCCACGTTCTACCTGTGCGGCAACGGCGCGATGATCAAGGACTTGAAGGCGGCGCTTTGCGAGCGCGGCATCGACCGCAAGCGGCAGGTGCGCACCGAGGCGTTCTTCGACGGATGATGGCCCCAGAGGCAAGGGTGGCGGCGAGGGTGGCGGCGAGGGTGGAGCCGGCCAGGAGCGAGCCGGGCGCACGCGAGCCAGCCTCGCTCGCGGACGTGGCGCTTGGGGCGCTCCTCGGCCTGCTCGCCGGCGCGCTCTACGCCCGCACCGCCCCGGCGGTGGTGAACCTCGACGGGCTGGGCTACATCAAGCTCATCCCGCACAACTTCGCCGCGGGGCACCTGCTCTACATGCCGATCCTGCGAATGACCGCGGCGGCGCTGCGCGGCGACGGGCTGCTCGGCGGCCGGCTGATCGACGCCGCCTCGGGCGGGATCGCGATCGCCACCTGCTTCGGCTGCGCGCGCGCCCTCCTGGCACGCTTCCCGTCGGTGCTGGCGGCGGCCGGGCTGGCGGTCTCCTACGGCGTGTGGGTCCAGGGCGCCGACGTGGAGGCCTACGCGCCCGCGCTGGCGGCGCTGCTCGGGGTGTTCGCGCTGTGCCTCATCTACCGCGATCGCCCGTCGCTGCCGAGAGCGCTCGCGGTCGGGCTGGCGCTGGCGGTCGCGGTGCTTTGCCACCTCACCCACGTGGTCTTCACTCCGTTCGTCGCGGCCTTCGTGATCACCTACGCGCCAGCACGGAGACGGGGCCTCTGGCACGCCGCGCTGGCGGTCGCCACCGGCGGTGCGATCTCCCTCGCCGCCTACGCCTTCGCGGCCCTCCAGGTACGGCGCCAGGACCTCGCGGGCGCGGCCCGCTGGGTGGCCACTGCGGGTCACGGCTTCCCCTACGGGGGCAGCATGATGCAGCGCTTCGCGGACGCCACTTACGGCCTCGCCAAGGCGTTCGTCTGGTCACCCTACCTCTACGAGTCCAACTCCCAGGCGCTGCTCGCGCAATTCCTCCTCGGGCTGCTCCCGCTGGCGACGGTGATCGGACTCTGCGTCGCGGGTCGCCGCCGCCTCGCGCCGCTCCCGGCCCGGCTCTTCGCGCTGTGGATCGGCCCCTACGTCGCGATGGCGCTGGTCTTCTTCGGCTCCGATCACGAGCGCTGGATCTTCGTCCTCCCGCCGCTGTGGCTGCTCGCGGCGGCGGCGGTGGCCGGGCTCGAGCGGCGCGCCTGGATCGGCGCCGGCCTGGTCGCCTACCTCCTCCTTGCGAACGGCGCGACCGCGATCGGACCGGCGCGCCACGACTCCTGGGACCGCACCCGCGCCGACGCCGCCGCGCGGGTGATGCGCGACGGCGATCTGGTGCTCTTCCCGGGTCACTCCTGGGACGAGTACGTCGGCTTCTACACCCGCACCCGGATCGTGCCCTTTCCGATCGCCTACTACCTCGGCCGCGACGGCCAGCACGCCTGCCTCGCCCGCCTCGACAAGGAGGTGGGCGGGGCACGCGCCCGCGGCGCCCGGATCTTCATGCTCCGCCTCGACGACGACTCCGATTCGCGCGGTCTCTTCGAGCTCGAGGCGATGGGCATGCCGCGCACCGAGATGCGGCGGCTCCTCGGCCGCTTCGTGGCGGTCCCCCTCGCCACCGACGAGCCCAAGGTGACCGTGTGGCGCCTCGATGAGCCCGCTCCGCCCGCGCCGTAACCAACCCTCGCCGTGCTACTCTCCGCGCCATGCCCTATTTTTGCCATAGCTGTGGCAACGAGCAGATCTTCGAGGTCAAGGTCGGCGTCAAGGTCGGACGGCGCGACTCCTGCCCCCACTGCGGCTCCGACCTCCACGTGTGCAAGAACTGCCGCCTCTACGATCCCGCCATCCACAACCAGTGCCGCGAGCCCGAGGCCGCCTTCATCCGCGCCCGCGACGAGTCGAACTTCTGCATGCACTTCGACTTCAAGGACTCGGACGGGATCCAGCAGGACAGCGGGGTGGTCGACGCCAAGGCGAAGCTCGACGCGCTCTTCAAGAAGCTCAAGTGAGCGGTTCAAGTAATCGATGAACGAAGATGTTGAATCTGTTGATTTTGACTCGCGAATTCTCTGTTCCGATGGGATCTGCACCGGCGTGATCGGGGAGGACGGCGCCTGCAAGGAGTGCGGGCGCGAAGGGGATCCCGCGGCGGTGCGGAGGGGCCCACCGATCGATCATTCGGACCGCGAGGGGGACGCCGCTGCGGATTCGGATCCGAGGGCTCGGGCGGACGACGCAGAGCACGATCCCGACGACCGGCAGCTGTGCCCGGACGGCGGCTGTCTCGGTTTGATCGGTCCCGGGGGCGCATGCAAGCTGTGCGGTGCCACCGCGACGTCACCTGGGCTATAAACCGGCATGGTCAACGCCCTTGCCCCGCAGGTGGGCAACATCCTCGACCTCATCGGAGGGACGCCGATGGTGCGTCTGCGCCATGTGCCGGGACCGGGGGGCGGCGAGGTGCTGGCCAAGTGCGAGCAGATGAACCCCGGCGGCTCGGTCAAGGATCGCATCGCGCTGGCGATGATCGAGGAGGCGGAGCGCGCCGGGCTGATCCGGCCCGGGGAGTCGACGATCGTCGAGCCCACCTCGGGAAACACCGGGATCGGGCTCGCGCTGGTGTGCGCGGTGAAGGGCTACCGGCTGATCCTGACCATGCCCGAGTCGATGTCGCTGGAGCGGCGCAGCCTGCTCAAGGCCTACGGCGCGGAGCTCCACCTCACGCCCGAGGAGCGGACGATGGAGGGGGCGGTGGCGAAGGCGGAGGAGCTGTGCCGGACGCGACCGCGGCACTTCATGCCCCAGCAGTTCAGCAACCGGGCGAATCCCGAGGTCCACCGCGTGACGACGGGGCAGGAGATCCTGAAGCAGACCGAGGGGCGCCGGATCGACGCCTTCGTCTCGGGGGTGGGCACCGGGGGCACGATCACCGGGGTGGGCGAGGCGCTCCGGCAGCACTTCCCGGAGGTGTTGCTGGTGGCGGTCGAGCCCGCGGGATCGCCGGTGCTGGCGGGAGGGGACGCCGGGCCGCACAAGATCCAGGGCATCGGCGCCGGCTTCGTCCCCGAGGTGCTGAACCGCGCGTTGATCGACGAGGTGGTGCCGGTGACCGACCGCGACGCCTACCAGACCAAAATGGCCCTGGCGCGCCGCGAGGGGCTGCTGGTGGGCATCTCCGCCGGGGCGGCGGTGTTCGCGGCGTGCAGGATGGCGGCGCGGCTGGGCCCGGCTTCGGTGGTGGTGACCGTGCTGCCGGATACCGGCGAGCGCTACTTCTCGCTGGATCAGTACTTCGCATGAGCGGCAGGGGTCTGGCTTCGGCGCGGGCGCTGATCGTCGGCGCGGGCGGGCTGGGATGTCCGGCGGCGATCGTGCTCGCGCGCGCCGGCGTCGGGACGATCGCGGTGTGCGACGACGACGTGGTGGAGGTGGCCAACCTGCACCGGCAGATATTGCATCGCAGCAGCGACGCCGGGCTCCCCAAGGTGGACTCGGCGGCCGCTGCGATCCGGCGGATCGCGCCGTCGGTGACGGTGATCCCGATCCGGGACCGGCTGGGCGCGGAGAACGCGCTCGCGCTGGTGCGTGGTTACGACGTGGTGCTCGACGGGTCGGACAACTTCGCGACCAAGTTCCTGGTCAACGACGCCTGCGTGCTCGCCGGGGTGCCGTTCGTCCACGCCGGCGCGGTGCGCTGGGGAGGGCAGCTCCTGGCGGTGCGGCCGGGGAGCGGCGGGCCGTGCTATCGCTGCCTGTTCGAGGCGCCGCCCCCGTCGCTGGAGGGCTTCTCGTGCCGGGAGGCGGGGGTGGTCGGGCCGGCGGTGGGGGTGATCGGAGCGCTGCAGGGAGAGGCCGCCCTGAAGCTGCTCAACGATCGCCTCCCTCTCCCGCGTGCGGGAGAGGGTCGGGGTGAGGGTGAAACGGAAACGGAAACGGAAACGGGGCTCGTGGTCTACGATGGCCTCTCGGGTTCGATCCGCGAGGTCCGGTTCCATCGCAATCCTTTGTGCGCCGCGTGCGGTCGCGTCCCGCTTCGCGCCCTCGATCCAGGCGCCTATCAGGAGGCCGCATGTTGACCCAGGTCGCCGCGGCCAAGGCCTCCTCCGGAACCGTCAAGGCGCTCAAGTGCCGCGAGTGCGGGCGGGAGTACCCGAAGCTGGCGCTGCACGTCTGCGAGTTCTGCTTCGGCCCGCTGGAGGTCGCCTACGACTACGACGCCGCCCGCAAGCTGCTCTCGCGCGAGGTGATCGAGCGCCGCCCACCGACCATGTGGCGCTACCACGAGCTCCTCCCGCTCGACCTCCCACCGACGGTGGGAACGCAGGTCGGCTTCACCCCGCTGGTGCGCGCCCACCGCCTCGGCGCGCGGCTCGGACTCTCCGAGCTCTACATCAAGAACGACGCGGTCAGCTACCCCACCCTCTCTTTCAAGGACCGGGTGGTGGCGGTCGCGCTCTCGAAGGCGCGCGAGCTCGGCTTCGAGACCGTGGCCTGCGCCTCGACGGGAAACCTCGCCAACTCGGTGGCCGCCAACGCCGCCGCCGCCGGCCTCGCCTGCTACGTCTTCATCCCGCACGACCTCGAGCAGGGCAAGGTGCTCGGCACGCTGATCTTCGGCGCCACAGTGGTCTCGATCCGCGGCACCTACGACGAGGTCAACCGCCTGTGCTCGGAGATCGCCGACAAGTACCGCTGGGGTTTCGTCAACGTCAGCCTCAGGCCCTACTATGCCGAGGGGTCGAAGTCGCACGGCTACGAGATCCAGGAGCAGCTCGGGTGGCGGCAGCCGGCGCACGTCGTGGTGCCGATGGCGTCGGGCTCCCTGTTGACCAAGATCGGCAAGTCTTTCGACGAGTTCCGCAGGCTCGGGCTGGTCGACGAGCCGCGCCGCCCGCCGAAGCTGCACGGGGCGCAGGCGGCCGGCTGCTCACCGATCGCCCTGGCGGTGGCGCGCGGACAGGAGCTGATCAAGCCGGTGAAGACCCCGCAGACGATCGCCAAGTCGCTCGCCATCGGCAACCCCGCCGACGGCTTCTACGCCGCCCGCGCGATCCGGCAGTCGGGCGGCCACGCGGCGGCGGTCAGTGACGAGGAGATCCTCGACGCGATGCGCCTCCTGGCCGAGACCGAGGGGATCTTCACCGAGACCGCGGGCGGCGTCACCCTCGCCGCGGCACGGCGGCTGGTGGCGGAGGGGCGGATCGGCCCCGACGAGTCGGTGGTCGTGTGCATCACAGGGAATGGCCTGAAGACCATGGAGGCGATTGCCCCCCACCTCGGCGCGCCGACGACGATCGGACCGAAGCTGGCCGAGTTCGATCAATTCATCACCCATCAGGAGAAGATCTAGATGCCCACGGTCCGCATCCCCACGTCGCTGCGCAAGCTCACCAAGGGTCAGGAGGAGGTCAAGGCCGAAGGGGCCACCGTCGGCGCGATCCTGGCCGATCTCGAGGTCAACTTCCCGGGCCTCCGGGAGCGCATCTGCGACGACAGCGGCGCGCTCCGCCGCTTCGTCAACATCTTCGCCAACGACGAGGACATCCGCTTCCTGCAGAACCTCGACACGCCGGTCAAGGAGAGCGACGAGCTGTCGATCGTCCCGGCGATCGCGGGCGGGCTATAGGAGCCTGTTGGGGCAATGCGCCTACTACGACCGCCGATCCCTTCGGCCATGCTTCGTCGCTCCTCCTCGGATTGCAGAAAGCAGTCCGGCGTCGTCGCTCCTCCCCTGGCCTCGGTCTCGGCGGCCTCGCTACGGCGCCTTGCCCCAACAGGCTCCTAGTGTGAAGCGGCGCGTCTACCTCACCTATCCGTCGGCGCTGGTGCGCGAGCCGGTGCTGTGCGAGATGTACGATCGCCTGCGCGTGCGGTTCAACGTGCGGACCGCGTCGGTGAGCGAGGAGATCGGGCTGATCGGCCTCGAGCTCGACGGGGAGCCGGAGCCGATCGAGGCCGCGCTGGCGTTCTTCCGGGAGCGCGGGATCCGGGTCGAGCCGATCGAGCTCGATGTGATGGCGGGCTGAATGTTTTCGCCGGACGAAATCGACCGCTACGGGCGGCAGGTAGTGCTCCCCGAGTGGGGCGCGGCGGGGCAGGAACGCGTGCGCGCAGCGACGGTGAGGGTGGAGGGGAACGGGGCGGCGGAGGAGGCGGCGCGGCTGTATCTCGCGGCGGCGGGAGTCTCTTGTCTCCCTCTCCCGCTTGCG
>SHYY01000187.1 GCA_009692555.1 Myxococcales bacterium | reverse complement strand
AGAGCACCGATCCGGTCTGCGTCACCACCTGCCGGTAGCCCTCGATGTCACTGCACACCACAGGACGCCCCGAGGCCATCGCCTCGACCAGCACGATCCCGAAGGACTCCTGGCCGGTCGAAGGTGCGACGAAAATGTCGCATTCCCGGAAGCGCCGACGAAGCTCGCTCTCCGACACGCGGCCATGGAAGGTCAGCCCGTGCAGGCCGACCGGCCCCGGAACGCTCGGATCGCCCTGCCCCACCACGTCGAGTGTCACGTCGACGTGGCGCGCGCGCAGCTGGCCATAGGCCTCGAGCAGCACCGGCAGCCCCTTGCGCTTGTCGGTCCACTGCCCGACGAACAGCAGCCTGAGCGGGCCACCGCCCTGGCGCGGCGGCGAGAGGGGCGTGAAAAAGGTCGTATCGACACCGTTCGGGATGATCGACAGCGGGCGATTCCAGGCGACCTGGGCGTAGCGCGCCGCCGCGTCGGAAACGGCGATCCCGCGCTGGTACGACCACAGGTGCGGCGAGAGCGCCTGCCGCGCGATGCGGGTCACGCTCCCCTCGTTCTCGCTGTAGCGGTGGAAGGTCGCCACGCGGGCCCGCGCGTCGCACATCCAGGTCGCGTAGTAGGCCAGCGACGGCACGAACGGCTCGTGGACGTGGATCACGTCGAACGAGCGGCTGCGCATGTAGCGGCGCACCGCCAGCGGCGACGTGAAGATGCCGAGGCGATTGTCCGACTCGTTGCCCTGGATCGAAACCACGCCGCCGAAGCAGGTGACCTCGCGGGCGTCGGGCGGGGTCCCGCTCTTCGGGCCGATCACCTCCACCTCGTCACCGACGGCGCGCAGGCTCTCCGCGAGGTAGAAGATGTGCTTGTTGACCCCACCTTCGAGCGATAAGTCGTAAGGGCTGACCAGGCAGATTCTCATCAGTCTCGTATCCTCGGTGCGTAGGCCCGTGCGAGTGGTTCGAAGCGACATCGGCCACCCGGCGCTCGGGGTGCACGACGATAGATCAGAGGTCGCTGGCTTGTCGAATTTCCTTTGCACGGCGGGGGCCAAAGCGCTTTCCCTTGTGCGGGGCGCACCATAGACAACCCGCGCGGCCATTTCAAGGTGGAAAAGCGGCGCGGGGGACGGTTGTTACGGGAGGGTGACAGCGTCCGGACAGGTGGTGAATTTCGGACGTTCACTCTCCACCTCGCCCGGCCCCTCGTGCCGTTGCCGTTCCCCTCGGCTCCCGCGGAGACAACTCCGCTGACGCGGTAAAGGAAGTTAGCGTTCCCGTTCCCGTTGCCCCGCGGTCGTGTCTCGCTATAATCGGCCGCTGCCCGGTGGCTCGATTCTCGCTCCACGCGCCGGCGTCTCCTCCAGGCCACCTTGCCGCCCACCTCCCCGGAACCCGCTTCGCCCGTCCCGGCAAACGAGCGCTCCCGTCTCGCCCGCGCCTGCGCGCGCTACGTGGCGTTCGCGGAGCGGCGCACCGGGCTGCTCCTCGGCCTCCTCGCGCTGCTTGGCCTCGCCTCGCTCTACCCGACGCTGCGGCTCGAGCTCCACACCGACATGGCCGAGCTGCTCCCCGACGACCACCCGTCGGTGGCGGCGCTCCGGCGCATCTCGGGCAAGCAGAAGGCATCGACCAACCTGGTCCTGCTGATCGAGAGCCCCGACGCGGAGGCCAACCGGCGCTTCGCCGCCGCGCTGCGCCCCGACCTCGACCGGATGGTCCCGTCGGTGTTCACCGAGATCCAGTGGCAGCCGGACAACGAGATCCCCGACTACGCGGCGCGCTGGCGCTGGCTCTACGCCGACCTCGACGACCTCGCGCACGCCGAGGAGCTGCTCGATCGGCTGATCCAGCGGCGCGGCGTCCCGGTGATGGTCGATCTCGACGACAGCGACCCGGAGCAGGAGCTGCGCGCGCTCAGGAAGAAGCTGGAAGACAAGGTCCCGAAGCGCCGCGAGGAGGCCCACTTCAGCGGGGTCGAGGAGGCCACGCCGAAGGCTCCGAAGACGCACCTCATCGGCGTGATGCTCTGGAAGCGAGGCGACGGGCTGGCCGGACGGGGCGACCAGGAGACGCTCGACGGCGTCGACGCAGTGGTGCGGCGGATCGACCCGAAGCGCTTCCATCCCGCGATGCAGGTCGAGTACACCGGCCACATCGCGATGGCGATCGACGAGGCCAACGCGATCCGCGACGACCTCACCCTGGCCACGACGCTCTGCACGACGCTGGTCCTGCTCTCGATCCTGCTCTACTTCCGGCGGATCCTGGTGCTGTGGGTGGTGGGCGCGCCCGCGATCCTCGGGCTGCTGCTGGCGCTCGCGCTGGCGCAGCTCACGGTGCACTTCCTGAACGCCAACACCGCGTTCCTGATCTCGATCATCCTCGGCAACGGGATCAACTCGCCGATCATCCTCATGGCGCGCTACGGTGAGGAGCGGCGGCGCGGGCGGGAGGTCGGGCCGGCGCTCGGGGCGGCGATGGCGGGTGCGATGCTGGCCACGGGGACGGCGATGGCGGCGGCGGCGATCGCCTACGGATCGCTGCTCGCGACCAGCTTCCGCGGCTTCAGCCAGTTCGGTCTCGTCGGTGGATCGGGGATGCTGCTGGTTTGGATCATGACCTTCCTGTTGCTGCCGCCGATGGTCATCTTCGGCGAGCGGCTGCGGCCGGGGTCGCTCACGCCGCGGCCGAATCCGGTGCGGCGGCCGTTCGCGTGGCTCGGCGGGCTGGCGGTGCGGCGGCCAGGCCTGCTTGCTCTCGGGACGGTCGCCCTCGTCGCTGCGGCGGCGCTCCCGCTGGCGCGCTACCTGCGCGACCCGATGGAGTGGAACTTCGGCAACCTGCGCAACGCCGAGACGCGCGCGGGGCGCAACTGGCAGAGGATGCACGGCCTGGGGCTCGGCTCGGTCGGCGCGGGACACATCGCCACCGATGGCGTGCTGCTGGTGGACAAGCCGGAGCAGGCGGACGCGGTCGCCGAGGCGCTCTGGCGCCAGGACGAGAGGCTCGGCGAGGGGCACGTCCTGAAGGCGGTGCGGACGATCTCGACCAGCTTCCCGGCCACGTCGCAGCCGCCGCTCCCGCGCAGTCAAGCGGAGAAGCTCGAAGTGCTCGGACGGATCCGGTCGAAGATCGACCGCCACCGCGCGCTCATGAGCGACGAGGAGCGCGCCGAGGCGGAGAAGTTTCGCCCGCCCGACACCCTGCGCCTGCTGACCGCCGACGACCTGCCGCAGCGGGTGAGGGACGACTTCACCGAGGTGGGCGGAGTGCGCGGGCGCTTCGTCGGGATCGACGCCGATCCGAGGCAATACTCGGACTGGAACGGGCGCGACCTGATGCGCCTTGCCCGCTCGATGCGCGTCGAGGCGCTCGGGCAGACCTGGGTGGTGGCGAGCTCGGCGACGGTGTTCGCCGGGATGCTCGAGACGATCGTCGACGACGCGCCGCGCGTGACGCTGATCGCCCTGGCCGGGGTGGCGCTGCTGGTGCTGCTCGCGTTCGGGGTACGCGGCGCGCCGCCGGTGCTGCTGACGATGTTCATCGGCCTGGTGTGGCTGGGGGGCCTCCTGGCGCTGATCCAGCTCAAGCTGAACTTCGTCAACTTCGTCGCCGTGCCGATCACCCTCGGGGTGGGGACCGACTACGCGGCCAACATCTGGGCGCGCCTGAAGAGCGACGGGCCGTCGCGGCTGGCGGAGATCGTCGCCGACACGGGCTCGGCGGTGGCGCTCTGCTCGCTGACGACGATCATCGGCTACAGCTCGCTGTTGCTGGCGTCGAACCGCGCGCTGAAGTCATTCGGGCTCCTGGCCGACCTCGGGGAGGTCACCTGCCTCCTGGCCGCGCTGGTGGCCCTCCCGGCGCTGGCGCAACTGATGGCGAAGCGGCGCGCCGCGCGCGGCCAGGCGATAGGCTAGACCCAGCCGCCCGCTTCGAGAAACGCGCGCATCTCGGCGACGAAGCGGCGCGCGACCACCGCCTCCTCCTCGGCGCCGTCGGCGGTGAACACGAAGGCGCGATCGTAGTCCGCGACTTCGCGAAAGCCCTGGAGCCGCTTCAGCTCCTTGGCGCGGCCGGGAGGAACCTTGCCGGTTCGCGCGAGGCGCTCCGAGAACAGCGTCAGCAGACTGTGGTGGCTACTCGCCTCGACGCCCTCGACCAGCAGCGCGGCGCTCGCGAAGTGAAAGGCGGAGTAGTAGAGGCGGGTCACAGCGTCGTCGAAAAGGCCGTGGCCGAGCAGCTCCTCGCCGGCTCGCAGCGAGCGCGTGCCCTTCTCGACCTCCTGCGCGATGTGGATCTGGCGCGAAGGGGGGGGTCACAGCGCGATCCCTTTTTCGACGATGTCGAGCATCAGCCGCTGCTCGGTGGCGAGCCCTCGCTGGAAGCGCTCGCGACTCCACGCGTGGACTGAGAGATCGACGCCGAGGTCGATGGCGCGGTCGGCCCCGAGCTCGATGATCTCGACGTGCTCGCGGTGGGTGAGGCCGTCGACGACCACGCAGAGATCGATGTCCGATTCGGCGTGCGGACGGCCCCACGCGCAGGAGCCGAACAGCGTAAATCCCACGAGCCGCGCGCCGAACCGATCCGCGAGGCGTTGCTTCACCTCGGCGACGGCAGCAGCGACGGTGGGCGGGAGGTCGTGCATGCGGCGATCGTAGAGCGGAGCGCGGGCGAGTCAAGTCGGCGGCGCGGGTCAATCCCCGAGGTGATCAGGCCATCGCCGTCGACGTCCGAGGAGGTGTCGATCGTCTTGTTGCCGTTGCGATCGACGCACTCGGACGACCACGCGGCGATCTTCGTCAGCGACGGCTGGCCGCCCGGTGCGCGATTCGCCACCCACGCCGTTCCATCGAAGTCGATACCGGTGCGTGAGGGCGCGTTGGCGATGATCTGAACGGGCTGATGCGGCGGCTCCGGCTGCTTCAGCGCGCGGGCGCGGAAACGGGGAAGATCATCGCCCGCGCAGCAGCCCCCCTCCCGTCGCAGGTCTTGCTGTTTCCCGACGGCAGCGAGCCGCAGGTGACGGTGAAGTAGCGGGCGGCTTCGCGCTGCGTGGTCGCGTCGATCTTCGAGATCGTGCCGCGCCCCCAGTCGGTGGCCTGCGCGATCCAGGCATGATTCGGCCTTCTGCACGTTGCGGGATCGATCACAATGTTGCCGTCGGGATCGCGGACCACGTAGGAGTCGTCGACCCCGGGGTCGCTCTTGTCGGCGCCGAGCGGGAACGGCTTGCCGCGCGGCGGACCGAGGTTGAATACCCTGCATCCGGGATCGCAGTCGCCGCACAGGTTCGGCTCCTCGCACGGCGGGGGCTCGGCCAGATCCTGCGGCGCCGCGGCGTCGACAGGGACGGTGGCAGCGTCGTCGACGGGAGAGAGGGCGCGGTCGCAGCCGAGCACACACACCAGCGCGACGAGGCCCGCTCGCATCGCAAGGCCGTACCACGGCAACGGAAACGGAAACGGGAACGGGCGCTACTCCGCGATCTTCAGCCGCACCTTCTGCACCACCCCCGCGTCGAGCGGCGGCACCGTCACCTTCCTCTCGGTGCTGCCGCGCTTCGCCTTCACCTCGTGCGGGCGGTGCGCCGACACCACCAGGTCGACCTCCCGCCCCGGGAGCTGCCGCACCCCGTCGAGGAAGATCTGCCCGTCCGCGTCCAGCTCGACCCGGATCGTCGCCGTCTCGCCTGCCACCAGCCCCCGCTCCCCGCCCGGCCCCGGCGCGCCTTCGGGCCACAGCACCGCGGTCAGCACCGCGCCCGCCAGGAGCAGGCTGGTGGCACCGACGATGAACGCTCGCTTGACCCCCGACGGCGGCGGGAGCGGCGCGGCGCCGGTCTGCGCGGTGATGTGATCGCGCCGGTTCGGGTTGGGGATCGCCTGACCGACGGCGCGCCGCAGCGTCGACGGCGTGTGCTCGTAGGCGCCCGGCGCCGGCCCGGGAGCCTGCGGCACCGGCAGGATCCGCATCTGCTGCGACGGGGATGGCTTCGGTCCCGACGAGGACGCGGCATAGAGCGAGCGCGGGATGCTCGGCGCGCTCTGCTCGCTGTGGAACGGGATCATCGACGCCGACGGCGTGCGCCCGGTCTGGATCACCGGATCCATCCACGCCAGCGGCGCGCCCTCCTTCGCGTTCACCAGCAGGTCCTCGAGCGAGCCCACCCCGGCGGCGCGCACCGCCTCGTCCTGAGCGCTCAGCTTGTCGGCGAACAGCTCGCGCATGTAGCGCTGCAGCGCAATGCTATCGGCCTGCCATCCGTACTTCCTGATCAGCGCCTCGAGGTCCGATTGCATCGACTGCGCGTTCGGGTAGCGGTCGGGGAGATCGCGCTGAAGCGCCCGCATGCAGATCATGTCCAGCTCGGCGGGCACCTGCGGCTCCACCGAGGCGATATCGGGGATCGGCTCGTCGGCCACCGCCACCAGCGTCGCGAGATCGCTGTCGCGGCGGAAGAGCCGCCGCCAGGTCACCAGCTCCCATAACAGGATCCCGACGGCGAAGACATCCGAGCGCGCATCGAGCTTCTTGCCGCGACACTGCTCCGGCGACATGTAGGCGTACTTGCCCTTGAGGAGCCCGGCCTGGGTCTGCTGATCGCTCGCGCTCTCGGTCGCCTTGGCGATCCCGAAGTCGACCACCTTGATCCCGCCCTCGTAGGTGATGAGGATGTTCTGCGGCGAGATGTCGCGGTGCACGAGGCCGAGCTGCTTGCCGTCGGGGCCGGCGCGGGTGTGGGCGTAGTGCAGCCCGCCGAGCATGTCGGCGACGATGCGGACGATCAGCGGCAGCGCCGGGCGATGGCGCTTCTGGTCAGCCACCTTGGCGATGGTGCGGAGGTCCTCGCCGTGGATGAACTCCATGGTGATGAAGTACTGATCGTCGACCTTGCCGAGGTCGAGCGTCTGCACGATCGACGGGTGGGTGAGGCGCGCCGCCACCCGCGCCTCGTTGATGAACATCTCGACGAACTTCGGGTCACCGGTGAGGTGCGGGAGGATCCGCTTCACCACCACCGGCTTCTCGAACCCCTCCATCCCCGACTGCTTCGCGAGGAATACCTCGGCCATCCCGCCCTCGGCGAGCTTCCGCTGCAGCAGATACTTTCCGAACTGTTCGGGCAAGGGATCGCGACCGTGTCTGGCCGGACATCGTACTCCCCCGCGGCGCGCGCGGTCAAACCAACCGGGGCGATTAGGGGTTGACAGCCACCGTCGGTAACGCGATGAATCCGCGAGCGAAAAAAGGAGCCTGCCATGTTCGATCTCAACCTCACCGACGAGCAGAACGCACTCGTCCAGACCGCCCGCGAGTTCGCCCGCAAGGAGATCGCCCCGGTGGCCGGCCACCTCGACGAGGAGGGCAAGTTCCCGGCGGAGATCTGCCGGAAGGCCTTCGAGCTCGGCCTGCTCAACTTCGAGATCCCCGAGGCCTACGGCGGGCTCGGGCTGTCGTGCCTGACCCACTCCCTGCTGCTCGAGGAGATCTCGTGGGCCTGCGCGGGCGTCAACACCACCCTGGCGGGCAACATGCTCGGCGCGATGCCGCTCCTCATCGCCGGCACCGAGGCGCAGCGGCAGAAGTACTTCGGGATGCTCCTCGGCGGCGACGGCAAGGGGGGCCCGATCTACTGCGCCTATGCCTGCAGCGAGCCGGACGCCGGCAGCGACGTGGCGGGGATGCGCACGCGCGTGGAAAAAAAGGGCGACGGCTACCTCCTGAACGGACAGAAGCGCTGGATCACCAACGGCGGCGTGGCGAGCTTCTTCACCACCTTCGCGACCTTCGACCCCAAGCTGAAGCACAAGGGGATCACCGCGTTCGTGGTCGACGCCAGTACGCCCGGGGTGAAGATCGGCAAGAAGGAGAACAAAATGGGCCAGCGCTCGTCGCTGACCAACGACGTCATCTACGAGGACGTGTTCGTCCCGAAGGAGAGCTTGATCGGCGAGGAGGGCGGCGGCTTCAAGGTCGCGATGAAGACCTTCGACCGCTCGCGCCCGTGGATCGCCGCCGGCGCGGCGGGCCTCATCAAGCGCTCCCTCGACGAGTGCAAGGCCTACGCGCTCGAGCGCAAGACCTTCGGCGTGCCGATCGCCACGCACCAGGCGGTGCAGTTCATGCTCGCCGAGATGGCGATCGCCTATGAAACCACGCGGCTGCTCTACATGAAGGCGGCGTGGATGGTCGACAGCGGCAAGCTGGACTCGGTGGTGTCGTCGATCGCCAAGGCCTACGGCGCCGACGCGGCGATGCGGGTCTCCACCGACGCGGTGCAGATCTTCGGCGGCTACGGGTACACCAGGGAGTACCCGGTCGAGAAGCTGATGCGCGACGCCAAGCTCCTCCAGATCTACGAGGGGACGTCGCAGATCCAGCGGATCGTGATCGCGCGCAACCTGCTGACCGAAAAATAGCACCGGAAGGTGTATTTACATCCAGAGCTACCAGATGAAAGTTCTAGCTCCTCGAGACGCTGATGTCGATCGGCGAGTCGCCGCGGATCCACTTCTGGCGCGACAAGCTGCAGCGCGAGGTCGACTTCGTGATCCCCGCCGGGCGCGACGGCTGCGACGCCTTCGAGTGCAAGTGGAAGGCGGATGCGTACCTCGACCGTGCGAGTTGGTGGCGCCTCCGTCGAGCCCGAGCCCAGGCCAAAGGCCGGAGCCCGAGCCCGAGCCCGAGCCCGATCTGCGGCTCGAAGGAAGGCTGGCTGGCTGTGAAAGAGTGAGCGTCGCATGAGCGCTTTCATACCGCACCGCCTCGTCGCCGCGCTGTGCCTTCTCCCGTCGCTGGCAGCGGCCCACGGCGGGCTCCCGATCAGCGAGGCGATCCTCCCGCGCGATGGCCAGCTCCTGGTCCCGACCCGCTCCTGGGGGGTCTTCTTCGGCAGCGACGGCGGGCCGTGGCGCTGGATCTGCGAGGAGGCGATCAACAAGCGGCAGGACCGGAAGTGGGCGCTCACCAGGAGCGGCACCTTCCACGTCACCGACTTCGCCGGGATCACGTCGTCCCGCGACGGCGGATGCACCTGGGAGCCTTCCACCGGAGCGCTCGGAAAGCTCGCCACCTCGTCGGTGGTGGCCGATCCGATCGATGGCAGGCGGGCGTGGGCGACCACCACCTCCGGCGCGATGGACGCGCCGATGAACGCGCTCTTTTCAACCGCTGACGACGGGGTGACCTGGACGCCGGCGCTGGAGGCGGACGAGTTCCTGCGCGGGGTGGCGCTCTCTGGCGACGGGCAGGTGATCTACGTGGTCGGGGCGCCGCGCACGAAACCAGCGACGGTGCTGCACGTCTCGAAGGACCGCGGCAAGACCTGGGTGGCGAAGGACATCGCCTACACCTTCGACGGGATCGTGCCGACGCTGATCTCTCCGCTGGCGGTCGATCCGAAGGATCCCGGGACGGTCTACCTGCGGGTCAGCCTCGATCCCAGGGGCGCGCTGCTGAAGGCGACCGGCTTCGGGGCGACGATCGGCGAGCTGCTGCGCGTCGAAGGCGAAGTGACCGGGATGGCCTTCGACGCCGGCCGCGACGCGGTGCTGGTGGCGACGCAGAAGGGGCTCCTGCGCTCGCGGGCGGGCGGTCCCTTCGCGGCGGTGGGGAACCTCTCGCGCGCGCAGTGCGTCCAGCCGGTCGGCGACGCGATCTACGCCTGCTCGTGGAACTACGTGCCCGACGAGGCGGCGGTGGCGCGCTCCGACGACGGGGGCGAGCACTTCCGCAAGGTCTTCCAGTACGCCGAGACGGTCGGGCCCACCACCGCCTGCGGCGCCGGGACGCCGGTCGGAAGGATCTGCCCCGCGGTGTGGCAGATGTACGCCGCGCAGCTCGGGATCGAGGACCCGGTCGACGGCGGCGGCGACGGGGAGACGACCCAGCCTCCGGGCGGCTGCCACTGCGCGGTCGGGCGACGATCGGGCTCGGGCTCGAGCTCGGGACTGGCCGCGCTCGCGCTCCTGCTGCTGCTCCTCTGCCGGGTTCAGCGACGGAAGGCGGCCCGGCCGGCGTAGCGCTGCGAGGGGCCCAGCTCGTCGGCGATGCGAAGCAGGCGGTTGTACTTGGCGATCCGCTCGGAGCGCGAGGCGGAGCCGGTCTTGATCTGGCCGGCGCCGGTGGCGACCGCGAGGTCGGCGATGAAGGTGTCCTCGGTCTCGCCGGAGCGATGGGAGATCACCGCGGTGCAGCCGGCGCGCTGGGCCATCGTCACCGCGTCGAAGGTCTCGGTGAGGGTGCCGATCTGGTTCACCTTGATCAGGATCGAGTTGGCGATCCCCTCGGCGAGGCCGCGGGCGAGGCGCGCGGTGCTGGTCACGAAGAGGTCGTCACCGACGAGCTGGATGGTCCGCCCGAGGCGCTCGGTGAGGAGCTTCCAGCCCGCCCAGTCGTCCTCCGCCATCCCGTCCTCGATCGACACGATCGGGTAGCGCTCGCACAGACCGGCGTACCAGGCGACCACCTCGCTCGCCGAGAGCGCGCGCTCACCGACGGTGTAGTGGCCCGCCTTCTTGTCGTACAGCTCGCTCGCCGCGACATCGAGCGCCACCGCCACGTCCTTGCCGGGCGCGTAGCCGGCCTTGCCGATCGCCTCGACCAGCGCGTCGAGGGCCGCCTCGTTGGACTCGAGATCGGGCGCGAAGCCGCCCTCGTCACCGACGGCGGTGACCTTGCCGCGCGCGCGCAGCACCTGCTTCAGGTGATGGAACGTCTCGGCGCCCGCGCGGAGCCCCTCGGCGAAGGTCGGCGCGCCGACCGGGACGACCATGAACTCCTGCACATCGATGTTGTTGTCGGCGTGGGCGCCGCCGTTGATCAGGTTCATCAGCGGCACCGGGAGGAGGCATGCGGCGACCCCGCCGAGCCAGCGATAGAGGGGGAGGCCATGGGCGTCGGCCGCGGCGCGGGCGGTGGCGAGCGAGACCCCGAGGATCCCATTGGCGCCGAGGCGGCTCTTGGCGGCCGTCCCGTCGAGCTCGATCATCGTTCGATCGACCAGCGCCTGGTCGGCGGCGTCGAGCCCGATCAGGGCCGGGGCGATCTCCTCGTGCACGTTCTGGCACGCACGAAGGACGCCCTTGCCGAGGTAGCGCGCGGGATCGCCGTCGCGCAGCTCGAGCGCCTCGTGCTCGCCGGTCGACGCCCCCGACGGCACCGCGGCGCGTCCGATCGCCCCGCCGGCGGTGAACACCTCCACCTCCACCGTCGGATTGCCGCGCGAGTCGAGGATCTCCCGCGCTCGGACTTCGAGGATCTCGGTCATGGGTCGCTCCTGTTCGTACCGTGGAAGACTACTTGACGAGCTTGAGGTGCGAGGGGCGCGCGGGTCGCGGCGGCGGGGGCGGCGGCTCCGGCTCCATCTCGGTGGGGGGCACGGAAAGGTCGCCCGGCATGTCCTCGGGGAACACCGCGCGGCGCTCGGCACCGTCGGTGATGGCGTAGACCGCCCGCCATGGCACCCGGCAGCAGAAGGGCACCCGACGGAACGAGAGCGTGGCCGTCACACCCTCGTCGTCGATCGCGAGATCCGGGATCGGGATCGCGAAGTCGTACGCCAGCTGGAGCACCACGCCGCGCTCGCCCATCAGGAAATCGGGCAGCATCACGCCCTCGGCGCGGGCGTCGAGCTGGAGGAACGCCGACGACGTGCGCAGGAGGGCGAGGAGGATGTCCTTCTTCGTCTCCACGCCGCCTTCTTACTACAGTGGCAGGGGCATTTTCTACGGCCACGGCCAAAAAATAAGGAGGCAAGAGAGGCGGCGGGCGCGGTTCCCGGTTGCAGGGAAAGCGGACGAGTGCTGGTCAATCGTTCCCGGTCGGGTTGTCTCCTTCTCCCGCTGGCGACGCTGGCGGGAGAGGGTCGGGGGGAGGGTGGGCGTCGTGGAGCTCCGTCCAGAGGCGGCTCGCCACTGCCTCAGGCTCGCAGAGCACATCATGGTTCCAGAAGCGCAGCACCCGGATCTCCTGCGAGGACAGAAAAGCGGTGCGCTCCTGGTCGCGGGCCGCGTGTTCAGGATCGGAGTGCTGACCTCCATCAACTTCCACGGCGAGTCCGGCTTGCGGGCGGTAGAGGTCCAGGATGAACGGCTGCACAGGGACCTGGCGGCGGAACTTGAACCCGCCGAAGCGCCGGCCGCGCAACATCTGCCAGAGAAGATCCTTCGCGTCGGTGGCATCGCGGCGTAGCCGACGCGCATTCTCGACGAGACGGGAGACGATCCCGGGCCCACCGCCTGTCCCTACAACCGGGAACCGCACCCGGAGGCGGACCGGAGGCGGCCGGGGGGTGCTTAACAGCGGAGGGGACCCTCTTACTGGCTCTTGCTCGCCACGTAGTCGTAGTCGTAGTCGTAGTCGTCCCGTCCGCAGCGACGGCAATCGAACTTCCTCCCGCAACAAATTCCTCCTGCCAACCGACCACCCTGGCCACAAAGGAGGATGCCCATGCTGGCCTACCAGAAGCTCGACGTCACAGGCC
>SHYY01000186.1 GCA_009692555.1 Myxococcales bacterium | reverse complement strand
ACGGCGCCCGCGCAGAGCCACCCCGGCGGCGCAGGTGAAGAGCAGTCCGATCATCGCCAGGCAGGCCTCGCCACCGTGGATCATCGACCAGGAAGCGAACAGAGCGCCGAGAGCGACCGCGTGCCGGACGCGGGCTGCGCGCAGATCGGCGACCAGGAAGGCGAGCGCGAGCCAGAGCGTGGCACTGACCACCATCGGGCGCACGCGGAAGCGATCGTGGAAACTTTCGAGCAAAGCCGCTCCCAGCAGCAGCGCGATCGCTCGCCGCTCGCCTCCGCGACGAACCAGCAGGTAAAACGCGATGAAGGTGGCGCAGATCCACGCCGCGTTGGCACGGCGGAGCGCCTCGAGGCCGCCCAGTCGATCGATCCACGCAGCGACCACCTGCCACCCCCACTGGATCGACCGCCACTCGGGCGCGGGGTCGGCGGCCGACCACACGTCCACCGTCGGGAGCCGCCCCGAATCGAGGATGAAGCGCCCCACCGTGACATGCCACCACTCGTCGCCATCCCAGATCGGCCGGAGGGCACAAAACAGCACAACCGCCGCGAGCGGACCGAGCAGCGGGACCTCCCGCAGGCACGACATGTGGTGGTTCGGCGCGCTCACGTCCGATGCGGCGATCCTACCATCCCGGCCGGGCCGCAAGGATCACACGCACTCCCGGGATCGCCGATGGTGGGCAGCCTCCTTGCGCCGTCACGAGCGCGAGCCTACCATTCCCGCGCGTCCGCCGGACGGCGTACGGCGCTGTACCTATGGATTGCTTGCGCTCGCGAGCCTGCTGGTCCTCGTTTCGGCATTCTCGGCGGGCGCGGCACCGCTCCTGTTCGATGAGTTCGTGGTCGCCTGGCCGGCCAAGCAGATCGCCGCGGGGCGGGTCCCCTACCGCGACTTCCTGTGCTTCACGCCGCCTGTGCCGCTCTACGGCATGGCGGCGATCTACTGGCTCTTCGGTGCGTCGCTCGCCGCGCAGCGCGTGGTCCAGATCGGGCCACTCGTGGTCTCGACCGTGCTGCTGGCGGAGGGGCTCGCCCGCGCGGGGATGGCGCGCGGCTGGGCGGCCCTCGCCGGGTTCGCGCTGCCGGGGCTGTTCGTCGTCTTCTGGCCGTCGCCGAGCCATCACTGGTTCGCGGGCGGCCTCGGCGTCGCGGCGCTGGTCGTCGCGTTCGGGGCGGAGCAGCGCTCCTGGCGCTGGTTCGCCGCTGGCCTGCTCGGGTCGCTGACCGGGCTGTGCCTGCAGAGCGAGGGGCTGATCATCGGCGTCCTGACCCTGACGCTGGCAGTCGGGGCTCCCGCGACCACCCGATCGCGCGCGGTACTGGGGCTCGCCATCGGCTTCGTCGTTCCCGTCGCCGGGGTCGCGATCGCCGCCGCCGCGGGGACCCTCGGCGACCCGTGGTTCTCGCTGGTGGCGTGGCCGGCCCGGTACTACCGGCGCGAGGGAGGCTTCAACGACGTCGACCCGGTCGCATTCGTGCTCGGACAGCTGGGGCGGAACGTTCCGACCGCGGCGCGGCGCAACGAGGTGGTGCAGTTCGCCTTGCACATCCTGGCGCTCTCCCTCTTCGCGCTCGGCGTGGTCAGCGCGGCAGTGGACCTCGTGCGATTGCGCCGTCGCGAGGCGCGCGCCTCCGCCGCCTGGGGAGTGCTCGGAATGGCGGTGCTGGCGTGGATCTACCTCCACGGCCGCTCGGACTGGACTCCCCTCATGTTCCTGGGCCCCTTCGTGCTGATCGTCGTCGCGCGCGCCATCGACTGGCGCACCGAGCGCGCACGGCCCGCGCTGGTCAAGGGCTGGGTGGCGACGATGATCGCGCTCGCGCTCGCGCACGGGGTGCCCACCTGGGCGGAGTCCCTCCCCGACCCCGCGCGCGTCGCCGCCATCGACGACGAGGCGAGCCGAAATGGACCGGCGCGAGTCCTTGATCTGCTCCCAGGAGCCGAGGCGGGGCGGGCGACGATCCTCTACCTCCCGTTCGGAGGGCCTCTGTACTTTTTCTGGGCACCCACGCCGCCGCCCTTCTCGTGGATCGATCCGCCCACCTCCGGGGGCGAGAACCCCGAGTACGCGCGGTTTGCGGAGTTCGCGCTCCGTGAGCGGGTCCCGTTCATCCTGATTGCGCCGAGCTTCGAGCAGCCGTTCGTCGAGCGGCCATCGCCAGTCGCCGATCTGCTCCGGCAGCACTATCGGCGTCTCCGCGACACGCGCTTTGGAGTGGTGTTCGCCCGCGTCGAGGGTCAGATTCTCAATCCTTGATTATCTACACGATCCACCACGGGGGCGGCACGACGACGGTGACGCGCGACCAGAGGACAGGGCTGGAGTTCACCACCTTCGACCTCGGCGACTTCGACCGGGAACAGCTCATCGCGGTCGATCGGTCTCATGCTCGCCCTTCGTTGCCGTCGCCGTTTCCGTCGCCGTTGCCGTCACCGTCGCCGCTCACGCGCCCCTCACGACCCTTCCGGCGATCACCACCGTCCTCGCCAACCCGACCCCGTAATGCTGCGGAACCTCCCGGTGATCCGCCGCGTCCCAGATCACCAGATCGCCCCGGCTGCCCTCCCACAGCCGCCCCGCATCGTCCCGTCCCACAGCGCGCGCCGCCGCCGTCGTGACTCCGACCCACGCCTCCGCGCAGCTCATCCCCATCTGCATGCACCCGAGCGACATCATCAGCGGCAGCGACTCCGAGAGCGAGCTGCCGGGGTTGAGGTCGGTCCCGAGCGCGACGGTGCAACCGCCGTCGAGCAGCCGCCGCGCATCGGGCCAGGGCAGCCGCAGCGTCAGCGCCGCACCGGGCAGGAGCGTGCACACCGTCCCGGCGGCGGCGAGGCGCTCGATCGAAGACGGCGCGAGCTGCTCGAGGTGCTCCACCGAGCGCGCCCCGACCTCGGCGGCCAGGTCGGCGGCCCCGGTGTGGGTGAACTGCTCGGCATGCACCCGGAGCGCGAGCCCGGCCGCCCGCGCCGCCAGCAGCATTGTCCGGGTCTCGTCGAGGGTGAAGGCGCCCGCGTCGCAGTACACGTCGAAGGCCTCGGCCCCCAGGCGGGCAGCCTCGGGGATCGCCCGGGAACAGAAGTCCGCCACGGTCTCCTCCCTGGGCCGATCGGGCGACGGGACGTGGGCGAGCAGGGTCGGCGAGAGATCGATCGGGTGGCGGCGCGCGGCCTCGCCGAGCAGCCGCAAGAGCCGCAGCTCACCCGGCACGTCCAGGGCGTAGCCCGTCTTGGCCTCGCACACCGTCACCCCGTGGGCGAGCAGCCGATCGAGGCGCCCGCAGGTGGAGGCGATAAGCTCCTCGTCGCTCGCCGCGCGCGTGGCCCGTACCGTCGCCAGGATGCCGCCGCCCGCGGCCTGGATCTCGCCGTAGCTCCTGCCCTGCGCGCGCAGGTCGAACTCCGCCGCGCGCGAGCCGGCGAAGATCGGATGGGCGTGCGGCTCGCAAAGCCCCGGGCTGACCAGCGCCCCGCGGACGTCGATCCGATCTCCCGTCGACGGTGGCATCGCACCGGACGGCCCCGCGAACACCACCCGCCCGCCCTCGACCACCACCGCGCCGCCGTGAACAATGCCGAGCGGATCCCCCGGACGCGGGCGCAGCGTCAGCAGCTCACCGATCCCGGTGATGACCAGGTCACCGCCCCGGCCGGTCACCGATCGAGCCGCGCCAGGGCCTCCGCGAGCGCCCGCGCGCTGCGTCCGACCTCCTCCGTCGCCGCGCCGAGGCCGCCGACCGCCGCCGCCTGCTCGCTCGCGCCGGCGCGCAGGGCGGTGAGCGCTCCGGACAGCTTCTCCCCGTCGACGGCGCGCGCCCGCTGCGCCACCGCCACCTCGCCCACCGAGGTCACCGCCGTGCCGATCGCCCGCGCCGCGCGCTCCGCTCCGTCGCGCTGCTGGCGCGCCGCATCGCCGACCGAGCGGATGATCTCGCCGAGGCGACCGGTCAGCATCGTCAGGAGCTCGCCCTGCCGGATCTGGTCGGAGGTCCCGCGCGCGATCAGATCGACCGACGAGGTCACCCGGCTCATCGCCTCGGCGACGTAGCTCGAGGCCCGCGCCTGCTCCTCGGTCGAGGCGGCGATCGACAGCGAGAGCTGCGCGCTCTCCCGTACCCGGAGGAAGATCTCCGACAGCGTCAGCGCCGTCGCGCGCGCCCGCTCGCTGCCCTCCTCGACGCTCGCCTCGCCGAGGGCCGCCGCGCGCCGCGCCGCCCGCACGTCCTCCTCGACCCCCGCGACCAGCCCGGCGATCTCCCCCGCCGAGGCCGCGGTCCGGTGCGCGAGGTTCTTGATCTCCGACGCCACCACCGCGAAGCCGCGCCCCTCGACGCCCGCCTGGGCGGCGATGATCGAAGCATTCAGCGCCAGAAGGTTGGTCCGCTCGGTGAGGTCTCCGACCAGCTGGAGCACCACGCCGATCTCCCGCGCGCGCCGCTCCAGCCCGACGGTGACCTCGCCGATCGCGCGCGAGGTGGCGCGGATCCGATCGATCCCGTCCATCGTCTCGGAGAGCGAGGTCTGCCCGCGCTCCGCGTCGGTCCCGGCGTTCTGCGCCAGCCCGGCGGCGGCCTCGGCGGTCTGGCGCACCCGGTGGATGGTGGCGTTGAGCTCCAGGATCGCGCTCGAGGTCGAGAGCGCCACCCCCGAGACCTCGCTGGCCCTCCCTGCGACCTCGGCGATCGACTTGACGATCGCAGCGACGGTCACCGCCGACGACTGCACCGCGATCACCGACTCGTCGACGCTGCGCGTGAGCCCGTCCGCGACGGTGGAGATGTGGGTCATGCTGCCGCCGGCCGCGCGCGCCTCGTCATGCACCGCCTCGGCGTGGAGCGTGAGGTCGGCGAGCGCCTTCGCCAGCTCGGCCGATCCCGTCGCCGTCTCGGTCGCCTCGCGCCGCCGAGCCACTGCCCCGCGGGTCACCTCGGCGACCACGCCATCGAGCTTCGCCGCCGCTCCCGCGACCTCTCCGGCCGACGCTCCGGCGCGCAGGATCGCTTCGGCGCGCGCTCCCCGCGTCCCCTCGATCGTCCGGCCGAGCGCGGCCACCTCGTCGCCGGTGCGGTCGTCGATCGGTGCTCGCAGCTCGCCCTCGTGGCGGGCGGCGATCCTGCGCAGCCGGAGCGCGATCCCCCGGCCGATCGCCCCGAGCGCCGCGAGGTGGATCGCCAGCGCCACTCCGCCGACGCCGAGGAGCGCGCCGCACAGCCGGGCGCGCACCGGCTCCTCCGGCGGCAGCAGCGCCGCGGCTACCAGCGCCGATACCGTCGACAATCCCACCAGGATCACCGCGCCCGGAAGGACAATCGCGCGCCCCACGCCCTTCGTCGCCCCGTCACGATCGCTCATCGCACACCACGGATATCGTTAACGTTTCCGTTTCCGTCCGGGTGAGTCGCGTGAGGCGCGCGAGGGCCGTGGGCATCCGCGAAGGCCAGCGCTTCGGGGTAGCCCGCGTCGACGTGGCGAAGCACGCCCATCCCCGGATCGGTGGTCAGCACGCGCTCGATCCTCCGCTCGGCCTCGTCGCTGCCATCGGCCACCACCACCATCCCGGCGTGCTGCGAGTAGCCGATCCCGACGCCCCCGCCATGATGGACGCTCACCCAGGTCGCTCCCGCGGCGCAGTTGACCAGCGCGTTCAGGAATACCCAGTCCGACACCGCGTCGCTGCCGTCGCGCATCCCCTCGGTTTCGCGGTTCGGCGAGGCCACCGATCCCGAGTCGAGGTGATCGCGTCCGATCACCAGCGGCGCCCGCACCGCGCCGGACCGCACCATCTGGTTGAAGCGCTTGCCGACCCGCGCGCGCTCGCCGTAGCCCAGCCAGCAGATGCGCGCCGGGAGCCCTTGGAACCGGACCCGCTCCTGCGCCAGGCGAATCCAGCGCGCGAGGTGCCGGTCGTCGGGCAGCTCGGCGAGCACGGCCTCGTCGGTGGCGGCGATATCCGCCGGGTCACCCGAGAGCGCGGCCCAGCGAAACGGCCCCTTGCCCTCGCAGAACAGGGGCCGGATGTAGGCCGGCACGAAGCCCGGGATGCGCTTGCGCACCTCCTCGCCGTCGAGACCGCTGTTGCCCGGAGGCTCGCCCGAGAGCAGCGCCTGCGCGCGCAGGTTGTTGCCGTAGTCGAAGGCGTGGGCCCCCCGCGCCTGCATCGCCAGCAGCGCCCGCACATGCTCCGCCATCGAGGCTCTCGCCCGTCGCTGGTACTCCTCCGGATCGGCGCGCCGGAGATCCGCCGCCGGCCCCAGCTCGATGCCCGCTGGGACGTAGCCGTGCAGCGGGTCGTGGGCCGAGGTCTGATCGGTCACCAGATCGGGCGTGACGCCCCGCCGCACCAGCTCCGGCAGCACGCGCGCGCAGTTGCCCTCCAGGCCAATCGATCGCGCGATGCCGCGGCCTTGGGCATCACGCGCCCGTGCCAGCGCCTGGTCGAGATCGCGCGCCTCCTCGTCGAGATAGCCAGTCTCCATGCGCCGCCGGATGCGCGAAGGATCCACCTCGATCCCGAGGAACACCCCGCCGTTCATCGTCACCGCCAGCGGCTGCGCCCCGCCCATTCCCCCGAGCCCGCCCGAGATCACGAGCTTGCCGCGAAGGTCGCTCTCCTTGCCGTAGTGCGTCCGCGCCGCGCTGGCGAAGGTCTCGAAGGTGCCCTGGAGGATCCCCTGCGTGCCGATGTAGATCCACGACCCGGCGGTCATCTGGCCGTACATCATCAGGCCCGCGCGCTCCAGCTTCCAGAAGTGCTCCCACGTCGCCCACGCCGGCACCAGGTTGGAGTTCGCGATCAACACCCGCGGCGCATCGCGGTGGGTGCGCATCACCCCGACCGCCTTCCCCGACTGCACCAGCAGCGTCTCCTCGTCGCCGAGCGCGCGCAGCTCGCGGACGATCACGTCGAAGCACTCCCAGCTCCGCGCCGCCCGCCCGGTGCCGCCGTAGACCACCAGATCGTCCGGTCGCTCGGCCACCTCGGGGTCGAGGTTGTTCATCAGCATCCTGAGCGCAGCCTCCTGCGGCCAGCCACGGCAGGACAGCGTCGTACCGCGCGGCGCGCACACGGTGCGGGGAGACGACATGGAGCGGGAGCCTACCATGGAGCGTCATCGCGCGAGGCCGCCTTGACCACCCCCGACCCCACGGCTAGAGTTACCAAAACTTCGCCGCGTCGGACCGCGCCATCACCGCCTCGGCACCGCCTCAGCACCGCAGCATCCGGGCGCCCACTCCGAGAGGGAGAGACTCCGCTTGAACCAGCCCCGCCGGGTCTTCATCCAGAACTTCGGGTGCCAGATGAACGACTACGACGTCGCGCGTCTGACCGAGGTCCTCCGGCGGGACGGCTACGAGCGGACCGAGGTGTCCGACGAGGCGGACCTGGTCTACATCAACACCTGCTCGATCCGCGAGAAGGCCGAGGCCAAGGTCGCCAGCGCCGCCGGGGCGTTCCGCGAGTGGAAGAAGAAGCCGGGTGCGATCCTCGCCATCGGCGGCTGCGTCGCCCAGCAGGAGGGGCCGCGTCTGCTCCGCCGCATCCAGCACGCCGATCTCACTCTCGGCCCCGATCAGATCGTGAACGTCCCGTCGCTGCTCCGGCAGGTCCAGGACGAGCGCCGCCGGATCGCCGCCACCGACGTGATCGATGTCGAGGACTACACCTTCCTCGACGCCGACCCGCGCCCCGGCGACCTCCGCGTCACGGCGCTCGTCACCATCCAGAAGGGCTGCGACAACCACTGCGCCTTCTGCGTCGTCCCGCACACCCGCGGCCGTGAGGTCTCCCGGCCCGCCGCCGAGGTGGTGGCCGAGGTGAAGCGCTTCGTCGCCCTGGGTGCCCGCGAGATCACCCTGATCGGCCAGAACGTGAATAGTTATCACGCGATAGGAACACCCGACGGCGACGACTTCGCGGCATTGCTGGCGCAGGTCGACCGTGTCCCCGGCCTCGCGCGCCTGCGCTTCACCACCTCGCACCCGAAGGACTTCACGCCCCGGGTGGCCGAGGCCTTTCGCGACCTCCCCCGTCTTTGCGCGTGGCTCCACCTTCCGGTGCAGTCCGGTTCCTCGCGCACGCTGCGCCGGATGGTGCGCGGCTACACCCGCGAGCAGTACCTCGCCAAGGTCGATCACCTGCGCGCGCTGGTCCCGGAAATCGCCCTCACCACCGACATCATCGTCGGCTATCCGGGCGAGACCGACGCCGAGTTCGCGGAGACCCTCTCGCTCCTCGCCACCGTCGGCTACGACAGCATCTACTCGTTCGAGTACTCCGAGCGCCCCGACACGCCGGCCCTCAAGCTGCTGCAGCGCGACGACGTCCTACCGTCGGTGAAGCACGAACGGCTGATGGCGGTGCAGGCCCTCCAGCGCGACATCACCGCGCGTCGCCTCGCCGCCTACATCGGGCGCCAAGTCGAGGTCCTGGTCGAGGGCGAGTCGCGCTCGGCCCGCGGCGGCGGAGGGCAGGCCTGCGGCCGCACCTCGGGCAATCACATGGTCAACTTCGCCACCTCCGGCCGCACCGTCGCCGAGCTCACCGGCCTGCTCGTGCACGTCCGGATCGATCACGCCGGCACCAACACGCTCGCGGGGACGCTCTCCCCAGGGGCCACGCCGGCAATACCCGGCGTGCAGCAAGCTCGGAGCGCAACGAACGACTGTCGGGGCACTTGATCGTGCCGCCCGCCGACGGGGATCACCGAGGGGAGAGGACGTCGATGGGCATGCTCGATATGAAGGTCTCGCAGCTGACGATCGATCCTCTCACCAACATGCCGATCCTGATCCTCGAGGACGCGCGCGGCAAGGAGTCGGTGCCGATCTGGATCGGCGTGGTCGAGGCGTCGGCGATCGCCAGCGAGCTCGAAAAAATCCAGCTCGCGCGCCCGATGACCCACGACCTCCTGAAGACCATCCTCGGCGAGTGCGGGGTCAAGGTGGCGCGCGTGGAGATCCGCGACCTCCGCGACGGCACCTTCTACGCATCGATCTTCCTCGATCGCTCGCTCGGTGAGCCGCTGGTCGAGGTGGACGCGCGCCCCTCGGACGCGATCGCGCTGGCGATGCGCACCGGTGCGCCGATCCGGGTCGCCCGCAAGGTGATCGAGGAGGCGCGCAAGCTCGACGGGAATCCCGCCGGCCAGCCCTCCTTCGAGCCCTGCGGCGGCGAGCCGCATTGCGAAGGCGAGCCCGACCCCTCCACCTACCGCGACCTCCTGGAGTCGCTCGCCGACGAGGACTTCGGGAAGTGGAAGATGTAGCCCGGCGACGGGGCCGCCGCCTCTGGGCATGGCTGCCGGCGTGCGCGTGGGCCGCGCTCATCTTCTACATGTCGTCGCGCCCGTCGACCGGGCTGCCGAGCTGGTGGTTCATGCGCCACGACAAGGTGCTCCACGCGGCCGAGTATTTCTGCCTGGGCGCGCTGCTCCTCCTGGCGCTGCGGCAAAGCGGCCTGCCGCCGCTCCGGGCCGCTCTCGCCGCCGCGGTGATCGCCACCGGCTTCGGCATCAGCGACGAGTACCACCAGGCGTTCGTCCCCGGCAGGCAGGGCAACGACCCCGGCGACATCCTCGCCGACACGATCGGCGCTTCCGCCGGCAGCGCCCTCTCCACCCTCGCGACCGTTGCTCACCGGCGGCGCAGGAAGGCATTCATTTAGGGGAGGGCCTTCCCGCCCTCCCTCGCCCGGCGGAGCCGTGCGAGCCTCCCTCCTGCCGCGCGTTTCTCGCACGAATTGCTCGCGGCGTATTGAAATCCAGCGGTCGATGCCGTTAAACAGTCACCAAGGAAGGTACAAACGTGCAAACGTGATCCGAGGCTTCCAGGGCCAGCGCCCGCAGATCGATCCCTCCGCGTTCATCGCCGAGACCGCCACCATCGTCGGTGACGTCACCCTCGGAGCGCGCTCCAGCGTGTGGTTCGGCGCGGTGATCCGCGGCGACGTCTTCCACGTCCGGATCGGCGCCGAGACATCGATCCAGGACAACACCGTCATCCACGTGACCCACGACCGCTACGCCACCACCGTCGGCGACCGCGTCACCGTCGGTCACGGGGTGATCCTCCACGGCTGCGCGGTGCGCGATCTGGTGATCGTCGGGATGGGCTCGGTGATCCTCGATCAGGCCGAGGTGGGCGAGCGCTGCATCGTCGGTGCCGGCGCGCTGATCACCCCCGGCACCAAGATCCCCTCCGGCCACCTCGTCGTCGGCGCCCCCGCCCGCGTCAAGCGCCCGCTCACCGAGGACGAGCTGGCCTGGCTCGAGTCCTCCGCCGCCCACTACGTCGCGCTGACCGAGAAGTACCGCACCGATCCAGGCTAGCTATCCGCCGCGCTTCACTCCATGTGGGTCAGCTCCTTGCGGAGCTTGGTCACGTCCTCGACGGTGACCGGCATGTTCGAGGTGATCTGCGCCTTCCACTTCAGCAGATCCTCGTCCGCCTCGGCGATGTCGTGGAGGCAGGCCGAATACTCGCCGTGCTCGAGCCCGGCGCGCGTCTCGATCAGGTGAAGGCGGCAGCTTCGCACCTCGTCGATCCGGATCCGCGCCAGCCGATCCTGCTGCACCGGCCGTAGCGCCAGCACGCCGGCGACGGTGCAGCACAGCGCCCCGGCGGCGGCCAGACCCCGCGATCTCTTGCCCGCCGCGTAGAGCACCACGCACAGGCCGAGCAGCGTCACCCCCGCGGGCAGGGCGATCGCCGTCACCCAGGCGTTCTTTCCGGGCGTCGCCTCCGCCTCCAGCCGCCGCTCCTCGAGCAGCACGTCGGCCATCCGCCGGTCCACGTTCATCTTGAGATGGCTGTTGGGCTTCGGCTGGGCGGAGAGGATCACCTGCAGCTCGTGCTCGTCGCACGCGGTCTCGGGAGTGAAGGGGCCGGTGGCGACGGTGACGGTGCCGGCGACGGCGGCGAGCAGGATGGCGATCATGCGATGCGCTCCTTCCGGGGGAGAGTGAGCCGATGGAGAATGAAGTAGAGCAGCCCTGCCGCGGCCAGCATCGCCACGGCGATGGCCTGCGAGGTGGAAAGAAGGAGCAGCTTGCCGCGCTCGAAGAAGTCGCCTCGCAACCCCTCGGTGGCGAGGCGCAGCAGAGCATACAGCGCCAGGTAGATCACGAACAGGGTGCCGCGCGGCCGGCCCGACAGGCGCGGGTAGAAAAGCGCGCACAGCCCGGAGATCGCAAAGAGCCCGGCCGCCTCGTAGAGCTGCACCGGATGGAGCGCCCCGTGAAGCGCCGACGACGCCGCCGCCGGGGTGTGGGGATCGGTGAAGGTGACGCCCAGAAACGAATCGGTCGGGCGCCCGTAGCAGCAGCCCCCAAGGAAGCAGCCGATCCGCCCGATGCCGTGACCCAGCGAGAGCCCCACCGCGGCGATATCAGCGACGGCGAAGAACGGGATCTTGAACGCACGCAGGTAGGCGATCGCCGCCCCCGTTCCGCCCGCGAACCCGCCGTAGAACACCATCCCCGGCTGCCGCAGGAACTCCCCTGGATCGGCCAGGAAAAGCCGCCAGTGGATCGCCGCGAAGAGCAGCCAGGCGCACACCATCCCAAAGACCGCGCTCAGCAGCCCGACCGCCACCACATCGAACGGCTCGACGCCGTGCCTGGTCGCACGCCGCGCGCCGACCGCGATCCCCACCGCCATCCCGACCAGGATCAGGACGCCATAGGAGTACACCGGGCGATCTTCGCCCGCGTAGGGGATCCGGAAGAGCTCGGGGTGCATGAAGCGAAGACGGGGGCCGCCACCGTCAGCGACGGTGAAGCGGCCCTCGGGGGGGCGTGGGCTACTTGGCGCCTTCCTTGAGCGCCTTGTTGAAGTCGTCCATCGACTTCTTGAGCGCCGGATCGTTCTCCATCTGCTTCTGCATCTCCTTGCCCATGTCGCCGCCGACCTTCGCGCAGTACATGCACGCGGCGAAGAACACGACGCCCAGGGCCAGGCCGACGATGCCGAGCGCCATGCCCGCGGTGGCCATGCCGGTCGGCTGGTTTTGCGCCTTGAGGTTCTTGCGGCCAAGGATTCCGAGGATCATCGCGATCAGCGCGAACGGACCGCCCACGAAGATGCCGAAGCCTGCGCCGAAGATGCTGCCAAGAAGGCCGATGATGCCGAGAATGAGCGATGCAATAGCCACGAGCTACCTCCCTTGAGTTGTTGAGCCGATCCGGTTGCCGCGGAGTCTCGCGGTTTCGCTTTTGGGCGTCAAGGGAAATTGCGACGCCCCCTGCCGCTCGCCGGGGTGCTTGACGGAGAAGGGGGTCCCTCCGCTCACGTAGTCGTAGTCGTAGTCGATTCAGGGGCACTCTTGCGCGGGGGATCACCTCTCCGGCACATGCGCGCGTGAGCATCTCCACGATGCGGGTCAGCAACTCCATGGCCTGTCACGGAGTGTCTTCCAAGGCGAGTTGCAGGACCGCAAAGGCATCCACGATCGCCTTGCACTCCATCGCGGAGCCCCGGGCGATGCCGTAGAAGCGGGCGCCATCCGGCGCTCCGAAGCGGCCCGCTCCCTCGGCGATGTTCCAGTGGATGGAGAGCGCCGTACGTT
>SHYY01000185.1 GCA_009692555.1 Myxococcales bacterium | reverse complement strand
GTGGATGAGCCGCAGCAGCCGCCTGCGGACGCCTCGGAGCCGCAACAGCCCGTGCGCGCGATCGCGGCGTAGCCGGCGCGCACCTGATCGCGGACCGCGTGTGGATGCGGAGCGGCGAGGGTCGCGACCACCGCGGCCGCGGTCGTTCCAGCGGTCGAATCGGTCGTGCAGCAGGCATCGTCACAGCACGTCTTGCTCATGATCCTTATCCGTTGGCTTGGGTCAGCAGGAGGCGCCACCGCACCCTCCGTCCGGGCAGCACTGATCGAACGCGTCCGCGAGTGCGCGCAGCGCAGTGGTGACCTCCCGGTAGCGCACCCGGTAGCGGACGGTGCGGCCCTCGCGCTCGGACTCGAGCACCCCCGCCCTCGCGAGCAGCGCGAGGTGGCGCGAGACCACCGACAGATCGACCGCGCAGCACTCCGCGACCTCGCCAACCGAGCAGCCCCGTCCGCACTTCGCGATGCACGCCACCAGCGCGGCCCGGGTCGGATCGGCGAGCGCCTTGAAGAGCTCCGGGTCGAGGGACTCGTCCATCGGGCCCAGCCTGGTGGCCGCCTGCCGGGGGGTGGCGGGGCGGGATTGCTTGCGTATTTGCGTCATAATGCAAATATGCACGCGGCCGAGGCCACGTCAAGAGTCGCTGGGTGAGCTTCAGCCGAGGCGCGGCCCGGGGCCGAACTACTCGGGCTCGTTGCCGGGCTTCCACTTGATGTTGCACCCGATGCTCGCGATCTGATCCGGGACCGGAGCCCTACCCGCGATCAGGGCGTCCGCGGCTGCGCGCAGGTCGCGGCCCGTCGCGGGCTTGCCGCCGTTCGGCCGCGTCTCGTCGAGCTGGCCCCGGTACACGAGGCGAAGCGTCGGATCGTACAGGAAGAGGTCGGGGGTGCACGCCGCCTGGTAGGCCTTCGCCACCTCCTGCGTCTCGTCGAAACAGTACGGGAAGACGTAGCCCGCGTCGCGCGCCTCCTGGCGCATGCGGTCGGGGCCGTCGTCCGGGTACGCGTCCGCGTCGTTGCTCGAGATCGCGACCATGCCCAGACCGCGGTCCTGGTACTCGCGGCCGAACTCGGCGAGCGCGGTGCGCACGTGCTTCACGTAGGGGCAGTGGTTGCACAGGAACATCACGAGCAGGCCCTTGGGCCCCTTGGCGCCGTCGCGCGTCACGATGGCGCCGTCGCGCACGTCGTACAGGCTGAAGTCGGGCGCCCGGCTACCGAGGGGCGCCATCGTCGAAGGGGTGCGGACCATCGGAGTTGTCTCCAGGCTTGGGGTGCGCGTCGAAACCCCCGAGGCTGGGTGAGGTGCCGGGATCTCGTGGCCGGATCGGCCGCCCGGCGATCCTGGTAGACCGGCCATGCGCGTCGTCTCCATCGCCTGCTCCAACACCGAGATCGTGCACGCCCTCGGCTGCGCCGATCTGCTCGTCGGCGTCGACGACCACTCCGACTATCCGGAGGAGCTGGTCGCGCGGCTGCCCCGACTCGGCCCCGATCTCGCTCCCGACCTCGACCGCGTCGCCGCGCTCGAGCCCGACCTGGTGCTCGCGACGCTCACGGTCCCGGGCCACGAGCGCGTCGTGGAGGGGCTGTCGGCGCGCGGGCTCCCCTTCATCGCGCCAGAGCCCGTCTCGCTCGAGGACGTTTACCGCGACGTGCGCGAAATCGCCGCGCGCCTCGAAGTCCCCGACCGCGGCGAGCGCCTGGTCGACGAGATGCGGCGGGAGCTCACCCCCCCCCCGCCTGCCCCGACCGACGGCGTCGATGCGCCGACCCTGCTGGTGCAGTGGTGGCCGAAGCCGGTGATCGCGCCCGGACGGCTGAGCTGGGCGACCGACGTGCTGCGCGCAGCCGGCGCGCGCAACCCGATCGGCGGCGAGGACGTGAAGAGCCGACCGCTCGAGGACGCGGAAGTGCGCGAGCTGTGGCCGCAGTTCGTGATCATGGGGGGGATGGCGGCCGCCGCGCTCGCTTTCGCCATCCGGCGCTTCCGGGCCAGCCTGGGCTGACCCTATACTCGGCGATGCTCGCCTTCAATCGCTGGCTCCCCCCCTCGGCCCGCGACGGCCTCCCCGTGCTGATCCTCCTGCACGGGCGCGGCTCGCACCGGGGCGACCTCCAGGCCCTGCGCCCCCATCTGCCGGAGGGCTGGGGGCTGATCACGCCGCAGGGACCCCATCCCGGACACCCCTGGGGCTACGGTCCCGGATGGGCCTGGTATCGCTACATCGAGGAGGACAGGGTGGACGGTGCTTCGCTCGAGCATAGCCTGAGCGAGCTCTCCGTCTTCGTGCAGGATCTGGGGACGCACCTGGGCGTGCAGCCCGGCCGCATCGCCATCGGCGGCTTCTCGCAGGGCGGGACGGTGAGCCTCTCGTTCTCGCTCCGCAGCGGGCACGAGATCCCGGTGCTGAACTTCAGCGGCTTCCTGATCGACTCGCCGGTGGTGCCCACGGAGGACGTGAGCGACATGCGGATCTTCTGGGGGCACGGCGTCCTGGATCCATCGATCCCCTTCGCGCTCGCGGAGAAGGGGCGGCAGCGTCTGCTCGATGGCGGCGCCCGGCTGGAAGCGCGTGACTACGAGATCGGGCACTGGATCGCGCCGGAGGAGATCACGGACGCGATGGCCTTCCTGGGAGGCTGAGGGGGCGCCAGGCGCACGGCCCCCTACGACAGCAGCGCTGCGACCGCGTTCCTGAGCTGATCGACGGTGAAGGGCTTGGCCAGCGACGCGTCCGCGCCGAGCGCTTCGGCGTCGAGCAGCCGGCCGTCGTGGCCGCGCACGTCCGCTCCGGACACCGCGAGGATGCGCACCCCCGGCGAGACCGCGCGCAACTCGATGATGGTCTCGATGCCTTCCTTCTCGGGCATGATCAGATCCGTGACGACCACGTCCGCCCCCTCCTCGCGGAAGAGCTCGATCCCCTTCTTGCCGTCGGGCGCGTCGCGCACCAGGTGGCCTTCGCGCTCGAGGATCTTGCGCATGGTGCCGCGCATCGCGTCGTCGTCGTCGATGACCAGCACGCGGCCCACGGCTACTTCTCGCCCACGCCCATCTGCTGAGGGAGCGTCACCAGCTCGAGGATCTTGAAGCGCCGCTCGCCCACGGGCAGGTGGATCACCACCTCCTGCCCCTCCTTCGCGCCGAGCAGCCCCCGGCCGATCGGCGAAGCGAGCGAGACCTGTCCGGAATCGAGATCCATGAAATCGCCCGCGACGATCGTGAAGGTCGTCTCCTCGTTCATCGCGAGGTTCAGGACCTTCACGCGCGAGCCGAAGCCGACCCGGTCGATCGGCATCGCCGACGGATCGATCCTGGACAGTTCCCCCATGCGCTTGGTGAGCTGACTCAGCCGCGCCTGCACGAACTGCTGGCGCTCGAGCGCGGACTTGTAGTCGGCGTTCTCGCGCAGATCCCCGTGCTCGACCGCCTTCTGGATGGCCTTGGGCAAGACCACCTTGAGCTCGTGCATGAGCTTCTCGATCTCCGCCTCGATGCGCGCGCGGATTTCGTCCAGCATGGGAGGGTTCCGGGGGAAAAGAGAGCCGCCCCTGGGGATGATCCGGGGCGGCGTGTGGCCTTCCAGCGTAACGATAAGAACGCCGGGGCCCGAGGGTAAAGGCCCGGCCCGGTCTCCTCAGCCCTCCGGGAGCAGCGCCTCCACCCGGTCCAGGATCGAGCGCACCTCGCCCGGATCCGCCCCGGACGCGTTGACGTGGCCGAGCTTCCGGCCCGGCCGCGGCTCCTTGTCGTACAGGTGCAGGCGCGCGCCCGGGATGGCGAGCACGGCCTCCCGCGCAGGCAGGGCGCCGATCAGGTTGAGCATCCCCGCGTAGCCGTGCGGCGCGGGATCGCCTAGGGCGAAGCCGCACACCGCCCGCAAATGATTCTCGAACTGGCTCGTGCGCGCGCCGTCCTGGGTCCAGTGGCCCGAGTTGTGGACGCGCGGCGCCATCTCGTTGGCGAGCAGCTCGTCGCCCTTCTGGAACAGCTCGAGCGCGAGCACGCCGACGAAGCCCATCGCCTCCATGAGCGCGCGCAGGTGCCGCTGGGCCTGCTCCTGGTGCGCCGCGCTCACCAGCGGCGCCGGCGCGATCGTGCGGTACAGGATGCCGCCCCTGTGCTCGTTCTCCACCAGGGGATAGAAGACGATGTCGCCGTCCGTGCCGCGCGCGCCCACGATCGACAGCTCGCGCGTGAACGGGATGAAGCGCTCGAGCAGCAGCGGCGGCCCGGCCAGCGCGGTCCACGCCTCCTCCACCTGCGTAGGCCCCGGGATCATCGCCTGGCCTTTGCCGTCGTATCCGAGACGCCGCGTCTTGAGCACGGCGGGCAGACCCACGTGCCCGATGGCCTCCTCGAGATGGTCGCGCGAATCGACCGGATGGAAGACGGGCGTCGGGATGCCGAGGTGCTCGAACGCGGTCTTCTCGGCGAGCCGGTCCTGGGCGGTGCGCAGCGCCGCGGCCGAGGGATACACCGGGAGCAGCTCCTCGAGCAGGCGCGCGGTCGAGTCGGGGACGTTCTCGAACTCGTACGTAACGACGTCGAGCCCCTGCGCGAAGCGCCGCACCGCGTCCGGGTCGTCGTACGCCGCGCGCACGACCTCGCCCAGGCCGTCCACGGGGGCGGGGCTCTGCGGCTCGAGGAAGCGGAAGCGCAGGCCGAGCGGATAGCCGGCCAGAGCGAGCATGCGGCCGAGCTGCCCGCCGCCCAGGATGCCGACGTTCAAGCTATTTCCAGTCGACGCGCGGGTCGGGGTCGTCGAGCACCGCGCGCGTACGCTGCTCGCGCCACCGTCGCAGGGCCTCGCGCACCTCGGGCCGCGTCGCGCCCACGATCGACGCGGCCAGCAGCCCAGCGTTGATCGCGCCGGCGGGTCCGATCGCGAGCGTGCCCACTGGAACGCCGCCCGGCATCTGCACCATCGAGAGCAGCGAATCCATGCCCTTGAGCGCCTTGGACTCGACCGGTACGCCGAGCACCGGAAGCACCGTCTTGGAGGCGGCCATCCCCGGCAGGTGCGCCGCGCCGCCGGCGCCGGCCACGATCACCTGGATCCCGCGCCCCTCGGCACCCGCCGCGTACTCGAAGAGCAGGTCGGGCGTGCGGTGCGCGGAGACGATAGTCACTTCGTGGGGCACGCCGAGCGCGTCGAGCGTCTCGACCGTGTGGCGCATCGTCTCCCAGTCCGAGCGGGACCCCATGATCACGCCGACGAGGGGGATGGCCATGGGGGAGGACTCGTTTCGCTCTGGAGAGGATGCAAAGGGAGACGGATGGTGTCGCGGGGTCGGAAAAGGGTCAAGGCCCGCGGAACGCTCCGCCACGAGCCCGGTACTGACCAGACCTCACCTCTACAGGCGACGATGCCGCTCTCGACCGACTGGCCCGAGGATCGCCCCGAGCTTCTCCCCTTCCTGCCGCTCGTCTACGCCGCGTGGGCGGACGGCGTGCTGACCGCCCGGGAGCTGGAAGCGATCCGGGGCCGGATCTCCGCCCAGGACTGGCTCGAGGAGGGCGCGCGCGACGCGCTCTCTTCCTGGCTCGATCCGGCGCGCCCGCCCTCACCCTCCGCGCTGGTCGGGCTGCGCGAGCGGCTGCGCTCGGTCAGCGGGGGCGTCGCCGGCGAGACGCACCGGACGCTGGTCGAGCTCGGGCTCGACCTCGCGCGCGCGGAGGGCGCGCAGGACACGTGGACCACCCCGGAGGCGCGCCGCGCGCTGGAAGAGCTGGAGCGCGAGCTCGGCGTGGTTCCCGAGGAGGCGGTGCGGCGCGTGCTCGCCGACGCGGTCGCCCCGCGGCCGGCCGAGGCGCCCGCGTCCGAAGCGCCGCTTTCGGGCGCGCTCGCGGAGCTCGCCACGTATCTGCAGCGGCCGCGCTCCGAGGTGCGGCGCCGCGTGCTCGAGCTGCTCGCCACGGACGCGTTCGCGTTCGCTCCCGACGTGCCGCGCGCGGAGCACCGCACGCGCGTGCTCGAGGCGGTGCGCGCGCTCGCCGACGCGGGGCTGGGCTCGCTCGGCTACCCGAAGGAGCTGGGCGGCGGGGGCGACCCGGGCGCCGGACTGGCCGCGTTCGAGACGCTCGCCTTCGGCGACAGCAGCGTGCTCGTCAAGTACGGCGTGCAGTTCGGCCTCTTCGGGGGCAGCATCCTGAACCTCGGGACCGCAGCCCACCACCGCCGCTACCTGAAAGATGTCGGTACGCTCGCGCTCCCCGGCTGCTATGCGATGACCGAGAGCGGGCACGGCTCGAACGTGCGCGACCTCGAGACCACCGCGCGCTACGATCATGGGGCCGGCCAGATCATCGTCGACACGCCGCACGACGGGGCACGCAAGGACTGGATCGGCAACGCCGCGCTGCACGCCCGGATGGCGACCGTGTTCGCGCGCCTGATCGTCGCGGGCGAGGATCACGGCGTGCACGCGGTGCTCGTGCCGATCCGCGACGCCGACGGCAATCCGCTCCCCGGGATCGAGATCGAGGACCGCGGCGCCAAGGTGGGGCTCGAGGGCGTGGACAATGGGCTCATCCGCTTCCGCGCCGTGCGCGTCCCGCGCGAGAACCTGCTCGACCGCTTCGCGCGCGTGGACGAGCAGGGCCGCTACGTGAGCCCGATCCCGAGCGCCGACCGCCGCTTCTTCACCATGCTCGGCACGCTGGTGGCCGGACGGATCAGCATCGCCGCGGCGTCGGTGAGCGCGGCCAAGGTCGGGCTCACCATCGCCGTCCGCTGGTCCGCGCGCCGCCGGCAGTTCGGTCCGGGCGGCGGCGCCGAGGTGCCCCTCCTCCACTATCTCGCGCACCAGCGCCGGCTGCTGGTGCCGCTGGCGGCCACGTACGGGCTGCACTTCGCCGTGCGCGCGCTCTCCGAGCGCTACGCGGATCGCCTGCATGGCGAGCATGGTGGACAGGCCGCTCCGTCCGCGCTGCCCGACACCGCGGAAGGCGGCGAGGCGCCCGCACCAGGCGACGAAGAGGGACGCCGCATAGAGGTCGAGGCCGCTGGTCTCAAGGCGTACGCCTCGCGCCACTGCGTGGAAGCGCTCCAGGCGTGCCGCGAAGCGTGCGGAGGGCAGGGCTATCTGGCGGCGAACCGTCTCGGCCGGCTGCGCGCGGACACCGACGTGTTCACGACCTTCGAGGGCGCCAACGCGGTACTCCTCCAGCTCGTCGCCAAGGGCCTGCTCTCCCAATACAAGGAGGAGATGAGCGACCTGCGCCTGTGGGGACTGGTCAAGCACCTGGCCGAGCGCGCGGAGACGCACCTCACCGAGATGAACCCGGTGTCGGTCCGACGCACCGATTCCGAGCACCTGCGCGATCCGGACTTCCACGGCGCGGCGTTCGAGTACCGCGAGGAGCGCCTCCTGGCTTCGGCGGGCCGCCGCCTGCGGGCGCTGATCGGGGACGGCGTGGACTCCTTCGACGCCATGAACCGCGTCCAGGATCACCTCATGGCGCTCGCCGAGGCGCACGTGGAGCGCAGCATCCACGAGGCCTTCCAGGACGGCATCGCCCGCGCCCCCTCCCCCGCGGCCTCCGAGTCGATCGCGTCGCTCGCCCGCCTGTGGGCGCTGGCTCGCCTGGAGGCGGACCGCGGGTGGTTCCTCGAGAGCGGCTACTTCGAGGTGGCCAAGGCGCGCGCCCTCCGCTCGGAAGTGAACGCGCTCTGCGCCGAGGTGGCGAAGCAGGCTCCGGCGCTGGTCGATGCCTTCGGCATTCCCGACGAGGTGTTGCGGGCCCCCGCGGGCCGGCGCGACTGAGGGCTCAGCGTGGAGGCAGCATGGCTGCGATCCGGTCCGCCAGATCGCGGAGGGGGGCCACGCTCTCGGGATTGTGGATGGTGCCGCCGAGCGATTCGGCCAGGGCGCGTAGTCCGTCCACGTCCTCCCAGGTGAAACCGAAGGGCTGGCCGTAGAGGCATAGAGCCGCGTGCAGATGCCGCGCCTGGCGGCCGGGCACACGCATCGAGGCCGCGCTCTGGGCCGCGTACCGGCTCAACGACTTCGTGAGCATGTCGGGTGGGCTGCGGGCGTCCGACAGTCAGGCGATCCAGGGTGCCGATCCGGACCTGGAGACGCTGCGCGATCCGGGCGACCTGGGCCTCGCGTTCGCGAACGAGCGCATCGAGCTGCCGCTCGGGGTGAACCTGCGCATCCCGGGCGGACCGCTCGGGGGTAAGCGCCTGAGCCTCGAGGGGATCTGGACGGTCCACGAGGAGACCGACGGACCGGTCCTCGCCAACGACTGGGGCTTCCGCGTAGGCTTCCAGTCCGCGCTCGGGATTCCCGGCATCTCCGGGATCGGCGGGCTCTGGCCGTTCTGATCCGAGCGGGCTGACCCAGGCGCAATGAAGAGGGCGCCGCCAGCGATGGCGGCGCCCTTTGCTTTTCAGCCGAGCAGCTTCACCAGCGCGTAGTTTTTCTTGCCTTTGCGCAGGACGAGGAAGCGCCCCTCGATGAAGGCGCCCTGCGTCACGCGCGCGCCGATGCCGTCCACGCGCGCGCCGTTCAGGTAGACACCTCCCCCATCGATCGAACGGTTCGCCTCGCTCTTCGACGTCGCGAGCGCGGTCTTCACGAGCAGGTCGGTGACGGCCACACCGTCGGCGGGCAGGTCGACCCGCGCGAGCTCCGTGGACGGCACGTCGGCAAATATGTCCGCGATCTCGTCCGCGGTGAGCCCCTGCAGCTCGCCACCGAACAGCGCCGCGGTCGCCTGGCGCGCGCGCGCGAGCCCGCTCTCCCCGTGCACGCGGCGGGTCACGTCCTGCGCGAGCGCGAGCTGGGCGTGGCGTCCCCCCGGATTCGCCCGCGCGTCCGCGACGATGCGCTCCACCTCGGCGCGCTCGAGCAGCGTGAAGAAGCCGAGGTAGCGGATCGCGTCGTCGTCCGTCGTGTTGATCCAGAACTGGTAGAACCGGTACGGCGACGTGCGCGCCGGATCGAGCCACACCGCGCCCGCCTCGGTCTTCCCGAACTTGACCCCGGTCGAGGTGGTGACGAGAGGAAACACCAGGCCGAACGCGTGCGCGCCGAGCACGCGCCGGATCAGCCCCATCCCGGCGGTGATGTTGCCCCACTGGTCGCTGCCGCCCATCTGCAGCGTGCAGCGCTCGCGGCGGTGCAGCTCCAGGAAGTCGTACGCCTGGAGCAGCAGGTAGCTGAACTCGGTGAAGCTGATCCCGGTCTCTTCCTTGTCGAGCCGCATGCGCACGGCTTCCTTGCGCAGCATGTCGTTGACGCGGAAGTGCTTCCCGGTGTCGCGCAGGAAGTCGACCATCCGGATCTGGCCCAGCCAGTCCAAGTTGTTGCCCATGCGGGCGGGGTTCTGCTTCGCGCCGAAGTCGAGGAAGTGCTCGAGCTGCCGGTGGATCGCCTCCGCGTTCGCCGCGGCCTGATCGGCCGAGAGCAGCTGCCGCTCCTCGGTCTTCCCCGAAGGATCGCCGATCAGCCCCGTGCCGCCGCCCACCAGCGCGATCGGGTGGTGGCCGTGCCGCTGGAGGTGCACCAGCCCCATGATCGGGAGCAGCGAGCCGACGTGAAGGCTGGACGCGGTCGGGTCGAAGCCGACGTAGCCGACGCGCGCGCCGGTGGCGAGGTGCTCCTGCGCACCTTCGGACACGTCCTGCAGCAGTCCGCGCCAGCGGAATTCTTCGATGACGTCGCTCATGGGGGCTACAGCCTACCCCGCGACCCAGCCCCCGGCCAGCGCGGGGACGCATGATTTTCCTGATCAGCGCGGGTGACGCCCCGTAGCGGGCAGCCGCGTCAGGCCGAGGCGAACCCATGACGCACGGCGTCCCGGTCGACCTTGCCGTTCGCGTTCCTGGGCAGCTCTGGGATGAAGATCCAGCGGCGTGGCACCTTGGCCGTCGTCAGGCGCGCGCGCGCCAGGCCCTCGAGCTCGGAGGGGTCCGGGTAGGCGCCGCCCAACCGCACCACGGCGGCGGCGACCACTTCGCCCCAGCGCTCGTCGGGGAGCCCGACCACGACCGCGTCGGAAACGCCCGTGTGCAGCCGCAGGATCTCCTCGACCTCGGCCGGATCGACGTTCACGCCGCCGGTCACGATCCGGTCCGAGCGGCGGCCGGTCACCCACAGGTGCCCGTCCGGATCGATCTCGCCCAGGTCGCCGGTGTGGAGCCAGCCCGCGCCGTCGAGCAGCGGGACGGCCGAGCCCAGGTAGCCTGCGGCCACGGTCGTGCCCCGGAGCAGCACCTCGCCGGCGTCGTCGATCTTGAGCTCCACCCCCTCGAGCGGGGTGCCCACCGTGCCGGGCTTGCTGCGCACCAGCGCTGGCGGCGCGGTCGCGGCCTGCGAGGTCGCCTCGGTCATCCCGTAGGTGAGCGCGAGCGGAAAGCCGGCCGCGAGCGCCCGCTCCACCAGCGTGCGCGGACAATGCGCCCCACCGATCAGCAGACAGCGCAGCGCGGCGGAGGTCTGATCGGCGCGCAGTTCGAGCAGCTGGCGCAGCATGGTCGGAACGAGCGACGCGTGCGTGACGCTGGCGCCGTCCATGAGCGCGCTCACCTCGTCCGCGCGGAAGCGCCCGCGCGCGATCAGCAGCGCGCCGGTGGCCGCCGCGCGCAGCACGAGCAGCAGCCCGCCGACGTGCGCGATGCCCAGCGTCGCGAGCCAACGGTCGCCGGGACCGAGTCCCAGCCGCCCTACGGCTGCCGCGATGCTCGCATCCAGGTTCTCGTGCGTGAGCGCGATCCCGCGCGGCCGTCCGCCAGTGCCCGAGGTCCATAGCACGACGCGGGTGCCGGCCGGCAGCTCCGGCCAGCCGCTCGGCGCCACCCGGCGCACGAGCACGTCGCCGCCGTCGCCCTCCAGCGCGGAGAGCGGGGCCGGGCGTGCACCCGCCTCCAGCACGCGGTCCCACGCCTCGGGCGCCGCGAGCACGAGCCGGGGACGCAGCACGTCGAGCGCGGGGCGCAGCTCTTCGGCCGTCAGACGCGGGTTGAGCGGCACCAGCACCGCTCCGGCGACGAGCGCCGCGTGGGCGGCCACCACCGCATCGCCGGTGGTCTCGGAGACGAGCGCGACGGGCCGCCCCGCGACCGCGGCCGCGCGCAGCCGAGCCGCCGCCGCCTGCACGCGCCGCTCCAGCTCTGCGTAGGTCCAGGCGCGCTCGCCGTCGTCGAGGGCGAGCGCGTCCGGTTGATGCCGGGCGGCAGCGGCGAGATAGTCTGTCATCAAGTGCCGGGCAGCGCCCGCAAGCCCCAGGCCAGTACCGCCGCGAGCACGATGCCGTAGAGCGCCACTGCGCGCGCCGTCTGCCCGAGCGCCGGCAGCAGCTCGCGCGCATCGCGGTGCATCCAAACGGTGCGCATCGGAGCGGCGCACAGCGCGAGCGCGACCAGGCCTGCGGCGATCGTGGGCACCGGCCATCCGTATCGCGCCACGCCGATGAGCGGCACGGCCGCCCCCGCGATGACGAGCAGCGTGTACTCGACCGCGGTCCCCGTCCGCCCGAGGCGCACCGCGAGCGTGCGCTTCCACGCGCGCGTGTCGGTGTCGAGATCGCGCAGGTTGTTCGCCACCAGGATCGCCGTGGAGAGCGCGCCCACCCCCGCGCCGGCGAGCAGCGCATCCGGCGCGAGCGCGTCCGCCTGCACCCAATACGTGCCGCCCACCGCGACCAGGCCGAAGAACACGAACACGAAAACGTCGCCGAGCCCGTGGTAGCCGAGCGGGAACGGACCCCCCGTGTACGCCACCGCACACACGAGCGAGAGCACGCCCACGATCAGGATCGGCAAGCCCCCGATGGCAACGAGATAGGATCCGACCAGAACGGCGGCCGCGAGCACGATGTACATCGCGCGCCGGACGTCGCCCGGGCTGACCAGGCCCGCCTGCGTCACGCGGGTCGGTCCCACGCGCTCGGCCGTGTCGGTGCCGCGCACGAAGTCGTAATAGTCGTTGGCGAGGTTGGTCGCGATCTGGATCAGGAGCGCGCCCACCAGCGCGGCGACCGCTGGGAGGCCCTGGAAGGCGCCATGCTGGATGGCGAGGCCGGTGCCGATCAGCACGGGCGCGGCGGCGGCGGCGAGCGTCTTCGGGCGCGCGGCCAGCAGCCAGACGCGGGGGCGAGAGAGGGACGGCGCGACGCCCGCGCCGCGCGCTTCGGCGCTCCCGGGCTCAGAACGGGCCAGCGTAGTCCAGCCGGTAGGGGGCGGCCGACCGCTTGAGCCAGCGATAGTGCAGGCGGGTCAGCTGCCGGATGTGGATGAGGTCGTGCGCGAGCCAGGCGTGGAGAAGGTCGCCGGCCTTGATGGGGCCGACCGTCGGGTGCGTGTAGACGCGATCGAGCTTGACCCCGGCGAGGCCGCGGAGCCATGCCACCGAGCGGTAGCGCTCGTCGACGAAGCGCGCGAGCGACGCATCGAGCCGCCGGTCGTTGTAGGACCGCTCGGTCACCCACCCCTGCGGATCGATCGGCGGCCAAGGCCCCGGAGGATCCATCAGGGTCAGCTCGAGCCGCTGCCGGAAGTCCTCGACATCCTCGTCGGCCAGGTGCTAGACTAGCCATAACTTAGAAGAGCGCCGGGGGCCCGGCAATGGAGAGGTCAGCGCGTAGTGCCAACTCGGCGGCCCACGCCGGT
>SHYY01000184.1 GCA_009692555.1 Myxococcales bacterium | reverse complement strand
TCCCGGCAGGCTTCGGGGGGCTTGCCCCCCTTCTGTAGTCTTGAGGGGAAGCTCCTCCGTCAAGTACAGAGAGTATTCTCCGTCGTCGCGCCTCGCCATCCGGGCGCCTCGGCCGCGATCATCGATCGAGTTGTCCATTCGCGGGCCCTTAGTTTCATGCCACTATTCCCGCGATGACGAAGCCCTCCCTCCCGGTTGCGATCGCCCTGCTCTGGCTCGCCGCGCCGGCGCTCGCGGTGGCGCCGCCGAAGCCGCCGGAGCCGCCGAAGCCCCAGGAAGCGCCGCCGGTCTACGTGACCGCGCTCCCCGCCGCCGCCTTTCTGGTCGCCTTCCTTCCGGTCGCGCCCGCGGGCAAGGAGAAGAACCTCTTCGACGTGGATCTGCGGGTCGAGGTGGTGCTTCCGCGCGGCTGCGGCGACAAGCTCGCCGGCCTGATGAGGCAGGGCGGCGCGAAGCTCGATGGCAGCGACGCCTACGACGTGGTCCTCGAGCGGCGCACCGGCGGCGAGTGCAGCAAGGATGCGACGCGGATCGGCGCGCGCTGGGCGATCCGCATGCGGGTACCCGACGGGGCGACCCGGGAGCTGGTGGTGGGCGGGCGATCGTTCCAGGTCGCTCGCACCGGCGCAAAGCTCACCCTGGACGGCGAGCCAGCGACAGGCGATGTGCCCGGGGCGCCGCCGACCGCCGCGCCCGCGACATTGATCACCGGCACCGTCACCGCCGCCGAGGCGACCTTCTCCCGCGCGCTGCCGGGCTCGCCGCCTCCCTCGGTGGTCGACATCGCGGTCAGCGCGAAGTGGCCGAAGTGCGCCGGCCCGCTGCTCGGGCTGCTCGGGCGCGGCGACGCGGCGTCGCACTTCTCCCTCAACCGATTCGAGCCGCTCGCCAGCGCGCCGCTCGACGGGAGCTGCGGTCCGCCGCTGCCGAAGCCGCGCCGGGATCTCGCCCGCGCGGTGGTCCGGGTGGCCCGCTTCCGCGTCGGTGAGACCGAGCTCTCGATCACGCTGCCGCCCGCGCCGTCCGCGCCGCCCGCCGCCTCGCCGCCGCCCGCCACGCCGGCCGCGAAGTGACCTCCCCGGTGCTCGCCCGCCTGCGCGGCCTCTACGGGATGGTCGATGTCCGCACCGGTCCCGGCGACCGGCCGCCCCCGGCCGGTCGGCTCGCTCGCGCCCTCCTCGACGGTGGCGCGCGGATCCTGCAGCTGCGGATGAAGGGCGCCTCCGCCGCCGCCCTGCTCGCCGTGGTGGACGAGATGCGTCCCCTGTGCCGCCGTCGTGAGGCCACGCTGATCATCAACGACCGCCTCGACGTCGCGCTCGCGGGCGGCGCCGATGGGGTCCACCTCGGCCAGGACGATCTCCCTCTGGCCGCCGCGCGCGCCCTCGCCCCGCCCGGCTTCCTGATCGGCGTCTCCACCCACGGCGAGGCGCAGGCGTTCGCCGCCAGCGACGGGGGAGCCGACTACATCGGCTTCGGCCCGGTGTTCGCCACGGCGACCAAGGAGAACCCGGATCCGGTGGTCGGCCTGGGCGCGCTCACCGCGCTGTGCCGGCGCGTGCGCATCCCGGTGGTGGCGATCGGCGGCATCTCGCTCGATCACGTGCCCGAGGTGGTGGCGGCCGGCGCGGCGGCGGCGGCGTTGATCGCGGCGGTCAACGGGGCGCCCGACGTGGCGGCAGCGGCGCGGCAGGTGACGGCGGCCTTTCGCCTTTGATATAGTGCTGCGGCCGATGCATAGCCTCCCAGAGCTCCGAGGGACGATGGTGGCGGTGGCGATCGCCGCGCTGCTCTCCCCGCTGCCCTTCGCGCTGCTGTTCGCGGTGAGGCCGTCTCTGGCTCGCGCCGACGACCTGGAGATCGCCAAGGCGCACTTCGCCACTGGCCTGACCTACTACAGCTCCGAGCGCTACGCCCAGGCGGTGAAGGAGTTCCTCGAGGCCTACCGCCTCACTCACCGCGCCGACCTGCTCTACAACATCGCCCGCTCGTACGAGAAGGTCGACGACGCGGGGCGCGCCACCGCGTACTACAAGCGCTACCTCGTCGAGTGTCCCGAGGCGGCCGAGCGCGTGCAGGTCGAGGCTGATCTCTACCGGCTCTCGCAGCGGGTGGGGATGCTGGTCGTCATCACCTCGCCGGGGACGCAGATCCTGGTCGACCAGGAGGCGATCGGGCGCGCGCCGATCCCGCCGCTGCCGCTCACCGAGGGGCGCCACCACGTCGAGGCGCAGCGTGGCGGATCGATCCCCGCGGTGGCCGACGTGGAGATGAAGGGCGGCCAGTCGGTCGAGGTCAAGCTGGAGCCGACCGCACCGGCGGTGGCCCTCCCGATCGCCCCGCCAGCCCTCCGGGTGGCCGTCGCTCTCCCGGCGGTGACGACCCCTGTCGTCGTCGCTGCTCCGACCGTACCAGCACCGCCGACCGTTTCTGAGGTGGTCGTTGCCACGGCCAATCCGCCGGGGGCTCCCCAGGAGGCGCCGATCCCGCCACGCGAACAGCCCACCGTCGTCACGCCGGCGACGAGAGTGCTCGCTCCGATCGCTCCCGAGCCGCGCGCCGGCGCTGCCGAGAAGCGCCCTTCACGAGCCTGGGTGTGGGGAGTGGTCGTACCCCTCGTCCTCCTCGCCGCCGGCGCCGCGATCACCCTCGGCCTGGTCTTCGGGGGCACCGACTACGGCGCCACCGCGCGCTCGATGTGCGGCAGCGGCTGCGCGCTCTACGATGGCGCGGGCGGCTTTCAATGACCCGCCTCCACCTGCGCGCCGCGCTCCTGCTCCTCGTCGCCGTGGCGGGCTGCGAGCGCGGCTTCGGTGTCGAGATCGCGATCGACCGCGGCTGCCTCGCCGAGCCGGTGCGCTTCGATGTCTCGGTCGAGCTCCGCCCCGGCGGAGACCGCCGCGCCACCGTGATCACCGACGGGGCACGCGATTTCCACAAGCTGGTGGTGGTGCCCCCCGATGACGCCACCGAGATCATCGTCACCGTCGCCGCCCGCGACGCGCTCGGCATGACCGCCAGCGGCCGCGCCACCATCGCGGTCGACGGCCATCGCGTGGCCGCCGCCTCCCTCACCCTCACCGGCTGCGCTCTCGGCGACGGCGGGGCGGGCGATCAGTCGGTCGAGGGAGCCGATCTCCCGATCGGAGATCTCCCCCAAGACCCGGGTGACCTCGCGGGCCGCGACGCCGCCGACCCCCCCGACCAGGGTGCGCCCGATGCGGGCAGCGCGTGCACCGTCTCCGCCGACTGCCCCGCCGCGCCCGCCCCCGACGGTGGCCTGCCCCCCAAGATCGCGTGCTGCAAGAAGGCGTGCATCGACGTGAACCGCGATCCCATGAACTGCACCGCCTGCGGCAGCGCCTGCCCCGCCATCCCGAACGGCCTCCCCGGCTGCAACGGCGCCTGCGTCGTCGCTTCCTGCGTCGGCGCCTTCCGCGACTGCAACAAGGTCCAGGTCGACGGCTGCGAGATCAACGGCGCCAGCGACGTGACGAGCTGCGGGATGTGCGGGCAGATCTGCCCCAAGCCCGAGAACGCCGCGCCGTCCTGCACCGCCGGCAAGTGCGGCCTCGGCCCTTGCACCGCCGGCTTCATCCAATGCGACGGCGATCCCCAGAACGGCTGCGAGGTCCACCTCGCCAGCGATCCCCTGAACTGCGGCGCCTGCGGCAACAAGTGCCCGCCGAACACCCACTGCAAGAACGGCGTCTGCGGCGGCATCATGTGCAACGCCCCGCTCGCCGACTGCGACGGGAACCCGCAAAACAGCTGCGAGATCAACCTCTCCACCGACGTGGATCACTGCGGCGTTTGCGGCAAAGTCTGCCCCCTCGTCGCCAATGGCACGCGCGGCTGCGCGGCCGACCTGTGCGGCATCGCCACCTGCACCGATTCGTTCCGCGACTGCGACAAGGTGCTCGCCAACGGCTGCGAGGCCAGCACCCTCAGCAATGCCCACTGTGGCATGTGCAACAACATGTGCCTGAACGGCGTCGCCTGCGTGAACGGGAGCTGCGCCGCGCAGCCGCCCGATATGGCGGTGGGCGACCTGGCGATGAGCGACCTGGCGATGAGCGACCTGGCAAAACCGCCGGACCTGGCAAAATCGCCCGACCTGGCGAAACCCGCCGATCTGGCGATGGGCGGCGATCTCCCCTTCGGCTTTGACTTCGGCCTCGGCAGCGACGGTGGCGCCTGGCCCTGATCTGCCAGAGCCTCGGCTACCCGATGGCGGACTCGCCGGCATCGAGTTACCGTACCATTCTGCTCCTCCTGCTCGCGCTCGGCGCCCCCGCAGCCGCCGGCGAAGCCGACGACGAGATCGCCCGCACCCACTTCGCCTGCGGTATGACCTACTTCCGGGCCGAGCGCTCCGACCCGTCGGTGAAGGAGTTCCTCGAGGCCTACCGCCTCTCGCGCCGCCCCGACTTCCTCTCCAACATCGGCCTCGCTTAAGAGCGCCTCGACGACCCCGGTCGCGCCACCTCCTTCTACCGCCGCTACTTCGACGCCCGCCCCGACGCCCCCGAGCGCCAGGAGGTGGAGGCCAAGCTGTTCCGCCTCTCGCAGCGCGTCGGCTCGCTCTCCGTCCGCGCCACCATCCCCGGCGTCGAGGTGCGCGTCGATGGCGAGCTGATCGGCCTCACCCCGCTCGAACCGCTGCTGCTCACCGACGGCAAGCACCGCCTGGAGGCGCGCCAGCCCGACGGCCTGATGCGGGCGATGGAGGTCGCGCTCCGCGGCGGCCGCTCGACCGACGTGGAGGTGGAAAAGATGGGCCAGGCCACCGGCGACGCCCCCCTCGCCGCGCCGCCGCGCCTCCCGCCGCCGCCGCTCCCCGACGCCCTGCGCCAGGAGATCGCCAAGGCCCACTACGCCACCGGCACCGTCTACTTCCGGCGCAACCGCTTCCACGAGGCGGTCGGGCAGTTCCTCGAGGCGTACCGCCTGTCCGGGCGCATCGATCTGGTCTTCAATATCGCCCACGCCTACGAGAAGGTCGACGATCCCGGCCCGCGGTCACCTACTACAAGCAGTACCTGCGGGCCCGTCCCAACGCCGTCGAGGACAAGGACGTGCTGGCGCAGATCGCCCGCCTGGAGTCGCGCGTGGCCACGCTCAAGGTCCGCAGCACCATCGCTGGCTCGGAGGTGTTCGTCGACGGCGAGCTGATCGGGCTGACCCCGGTCGATCCGCAGCTGGTCACCGAGGGCAAGCATCGCATCGAGGTCAGCCACGTAGACCACGTCGCCGCCACCACGGACGTGGAGCTGCGGGGCGGCCAGGCGCGCGAGGTCCAGCTCGCCCCGCGGCTCTCCGCGCCACCCGCGCCACCGACGGTGGTGGTCGTCCCTCCGAGCGCGCTGGTCGCACCCGCCGCGCCGCCTCCACCCCGCCGCGCGCGCTGGATCGTCCCGGTGGCGGCGGGGGGCGCCGTCGCGGTGGTCGCCGGAGTGGTGGTGGCCCTGGTGGTGGCCTTCGCCGGCACCGACTACAGCGCCAGCACCCGCTCGATGTGCCCTTCGGGGATGAGCGGCTGCCCTCGCAGGCGGAAAGCCGATCGCGTCGCGGACGATCACCGTGCCCGTCGATGGCCACCGCCTGGTCGAGGCCTCGCTCCTCCTCGATTCCTGCGGCGGCGCCGACGGTGGCGCTGATCTCGCGCCCCCCGACGGCGCAACCGACGCCGCACCCGACCCGACGGTGGATCTCGCCACGTCCGATGCGGAGCCCGACGCCGCCGCCCCCGACGCCGCACCCGCCGACCTGGGCGCCCCCGACGCCGCGCCGCCCGATCTCGCGGTGCCGCCCGATCTGTCCGGTTCCCCCGATCTGTCCGTTTCGCCCGATCTGTCCGTTCCGCCCGATCTGTCCCCACCGCCCGATCTCGCCAAGCCGCCCGCCCCCTGCCAGCTCAACACCCAGTGCCAGGCCGACGGGGGTCTCCCGGCGATGTCCTGCTGCGGCGCCTTCTGCCGCGACACCGCGAACGATGGCGCCCATTGCGGCGCGTGCGACAACCTCTGCAAGGGACCGAACGCCACCTGGACGTGCCAGAAGAGCGCCTGCGTGCCCGCTTGCCAGGGCACTTTCTTGCATTGCAGCATGAAGATCACCGACGGCTGCGAGACCAACATCGCCACCGACGTGAACAACTGCGGCGCGTGCAAGATGGCCTGCCTGAACCTCCCGAAGAACGGCACCCCCGGATGCATCGCCGGCGCCTGCGGCATCGCCACCTGCAACGCCGGCTTCGGCGACTGCGACAAGCAGGTCGGCAACGGCTGCGAGACCACCCTCTCCAGCGACGCCGCCAACTGCGGCGCCTGCGGCCGCGACTGCGCCGGTCCGAACGTGATGAACTCCTCCTGCACCGCCGGCCGCTGCATCATCGCCTGCAAGGCCGGCTTCGTCGACTGCGACGGCGATCCCAAGAACGGCTGCGAAACCGACATCAACAACGACACCAACCGCTGCGGCTGCTGCAACGGCAAGTGCAACGGTGGCTGCGCGGCCGGCGCGTGTGTCCAGGGCGCCAGGTCCGGCGGCCGGGTGATGCTCCTCTACGCCGACAACGATGGCGACGGCGCCGCCCTCGTCTCGCTGCTCAAGAACACCAAGGCCTTCTGCGATGTCGTCCCCCAGAACACGTCCAACCCGCTACTGTCGCTGGCGACGTTGATGACCTACGACGCGGTGCTGGCCTGGTCGCAATCGAGCTGGGACGGGATCAAGGTGGGCGATCTCCTCGCCGATTACTTCGACGCCGGCGGCCGCGTGGTGATCGCCACCTTCGCCAACATCAGCGGTGTGGGCAACACGCTCCTCGGCAAGTGGAACATGGGTCGCGCCCTGCTCTCGCTCGACAACATCGGACAGGGAGCCGTCGACATCGGCGCGACGCCCGAGCCGCAGAGCCCGCTGCTCGAGAACGTCGGCGTCTTCAACTCCGTCAACCGCAGCCTCGGTAAACCGATCAACGGCGCCGTGGTGGTCGCCTACTACTTCAACAGCACCAATCCGCTGGTGCTGCGCGGCGTGATCAACAACCGCAAGCGCGTCGACCTGAACTTCCTCCCCTCGAACTTCCAGGGCAAGAGCTGGACCGGCGACGGCATCGCCCTCATTCGCAACGCCCTCCTCTACAAGTAGGGTCTACTCCCCGTCGCTGTGCCGCGCCGCCATCACCCGTCGCCCGACCAGCACGATCGCCACGAACCACCCCAGGAGCAGCGCGAAGCCCGCGATGCGAAGCGGCGCGCGACCGCGCAGGATGAACCCCGCGGCGAAGGCCGGCGGCAGGAACAGCACCGCCAGGATCACGGCGAACAGGAGGAGGGAGAGCAGCCCGGTGCCGATGTAGCTCGCCGGGCGCAATGCGCGATCGTCGTCGGCGGCGATCACCTGCCCCCGGACGACGCGGTCGCTCCTGGCTACGACTGGCAGAGCGACTTGTTCTTCACGTCGCGCTGGAGCTTCTTCAGCTCCTCGGTGGCGTCCTTTTTCCATTCCGTCTTCGGGTAGCGCTTGAGCAGCTCCTGGAAGTAGATCCGCGCGTCCCCGCAGTACTTCAGGGCATAGAAGGCCTGCCCGTTCTTGAACATCGCGTCGGGGATCATCTCCGACTTCGGGAAGTTGTCGATCACCTTGGTGAACGACCCGATCGCGTTGGCGTACTTGTTCTCCGTCAGGTACGACTCGCCGATCAGGTACTGCGCCTTGGCGGCGCGCGTGTCGCCCGAGAAGCGGTTGATGAAGGCGTCGAACAGCCGGCGCGCGTCATTGTACTGCTGCGCCTCGAGCCGCTTCTGGGCCTCGGCGAACACCCCGTCGGCGGTCTCCGGCACCGGCGGGCTCTTCGAGTTGGTGGTCGCGTTGACCACCTGCTCCAGCTTGGTGTCCGACGACGCACGGTAGTCGGTGAACGACTTGCCGAGCCCGCTCACCGTCGTCGAGAGGTCATCGACCCGCCCGCCGAGCGACGCCACGTCGGTCTGCAGCTTCTGGACGTTGCCCACCACGTCGGCCGAGTTGCGGGTGACCACTTTGGTCGCATCGGCGACCTCCCCGCGCAGCCTCTTCAGCTCCGCCTCCTTGACGTCGCTTTCCTTCTTCAGCAGGGCGGTCTGGTCCTCGAGAACGAGGGTGCGCTTCTTCAGCGCGTCGAGGCCGTCCTGCAGCGCCTTGCCCTCGCCGCTCGACATGCACCCCGCGCCGAGCGCCATCACCACCAGCGCGATCCCCCGCGGCGTGATCACATCCATTCGAAGTCCGTGCGACGATCCTGGGCCCATCCGGCTTCATCCTTTCCGGTCGCATCGAGCTCGCCCTTCGGCAGCGTCCGGAGCTTCCCACTGTCGACACCGAGGCGCCCCAGCCGGTCCTTCACCGACAGGGCGCGCCGCTCCGACAGCACGACGTTGTACTCCAGCGTGCCGCGCTCATCGGAGCGCCCGATGAGCTGCACCATCCGTCCGACCCGCTTGATGCAGGCCGCGTTCTTGTCGAGCGAGTCGTTCGCCTCGGTGGAGAGCGCCGACTCGTTGTAGTCGAAGTACACCGGCTCGAGGCGGCACGGCGCGTCCTGCGAGGCCTTCTTCGGCACCCCGCTCACGCACACGCCCTTCTTGCAGTCCTCGCCCTCGGGGCAGTCGTCGTCGTCCTTGCACTTGCCCTTGCGCACGCACGCGCCCGCCTTGCACTTCCCGCCCTCACCGCACTCCGCGTCGCTGCCGCACGGCTTGCAGCGGTGGTCGATGCACGAGGTCCCCCCGGCGCAGGTGCTGTCGACGTCGCAGTAGCCGGGGATCGCGTCGCAGCGCCCCTTGTTGCAGCGCTTGCCGGCCGTGCAGTCGTCGTTGGTGCGGCACTGCTGGCACTGCTGGTTGACGCAGAACTCCTTGCGCGGCTTTTCCTTGTTGCAGTCCTCATCGTTGTTGCACGCCGGGTACTTGGGACCGCACCCCGCGGCCGCTGCCAAAGCGAGGGCGAGCGTGAGCAGGGAGAGCAAGGCCAGCGAAGGGCGCTGCAACATGCGCGGAAAGCTATGCCGAGGCAGGCGGGGTGTCAACTTGCTAAGCAGACGAACCGTGTGTATCGCGAGTCGCCCGTGCGCCGCGTCGAACCTTCGGCGGCTGGTCTTGCCGTCGACGGCGACGTGCTTGCCCAACGCTCGCAGGCGCAGGCGCAGCAACTCCATCCACGACAGAAAGATGCCGCGGAACGCCTCGGGGTCTTGCACCGCGAACACCGAGAGGGAGACATCCTGGTGTGCCGCGCCCGTGCTGGCCGCCTCCGCGCGATCGCGTTCACCGACGTCCGCGTGGTCCGCCGGATCCTCGACCACCTCGGGATCGACCCCGTCGTCCTCCGCCGCGCCCGCCCCCCGCCGCAGGTCGAGATGTTCGGCCAGTCCGGGTTCGCGGGCGACCCCTGCTTGCTCACGGAATCGGTACGGAAATACCCGAGATCCAGTCGGGGGCGTGACCCTCGACGCAAAGCGCGGCCACGTCGCCACCATCTCCCGGCAGTGCGTCAATACCGCCGCTCCCGGTATCGCGATCACCGGATCGACCGCCGATGGCTCCAGCAAGACGCTCTACTTCGAAGGGGGCTTTCCGTCGCCGCTGGCGAAGGAGACGGACAGCTCGGGCATCGGTGCGCGGCTCAACATGCCGCCGGGCAAGGTCACCGTCACCAGCACGCTCACCGATGGCATGAAGCGCCACGGCTCGGTCGACGTTCATGTGCGCGCCGATACGGTCACCCTGCTGAACCTCATCCCGACGCCCTGAGCCGGTGGCGTCGGCGCCGAAGCCGTCGCTGCAGGTGAAGAAGGAGATGTCGGTGTAGGTTCTTGCGGTGGTGGGGTCGTCGTCCTGGAAGAAACGGAAGATCGCCCGCGGCCCCGCGGCGCCATGAAGACGTGGGAGGACGCGGACAGGTCCCCCCGGGATCCGGGCTGTCCTCATCCTCCCCGCGACCGCGACCTCGCGTGAACATTGCGCCCGGCGCCGGCGGGGATCATCCGACAGATCCGCTCGGCATCGGCCGGATACTTCCGGTGATTCTCGATATCGATGAATTGATAGTCGAGCCCCGCGAGCAGACGGATCATGTGCTCGAAGCGGCTCATGTCGTCCAGGTAGACGAACGGAGCGAACTCGATCAGAAGATCCGGCCGATCGCGCCTGAGCATCGCGGCGCCGCCGTCGAACACCGCCGGCTCGTGCCCGTCGACGTCGATCTTGATGAAGTCGACGCGCGTCACGCCCAGCGAGTCGAGCAGACGATCGAGCGACACGGCGCTTGCGCCCGTCGTGGACATGGCCTTGCCGCCGTGATCGACGTGGAGATCGGAGTCCGTCACCAGCAGCGCGCCATCGACGGGCCACGACGAATAGAGTCGCGGCTTGATCGGATCGAGGTCCGATGCGACGAGCAGCGCCTGTTGCGCCTCGATCTGTCCGGCCAGCCGTGGATTGAGCGCGATATTGCGAAGCAGCTTCTTCCAGGCGAACTGGGTGGGCTCGACGGCGATCACCCTGCCGTTCCCGCCCACCAGCCGCGCGAGGTGAAGCGTATGTGCGCCGATGTTGGCGCCGATGTCGAGCACCGTCATGCCGGGACGCACCAGCCGCTCGATCCCCTGCAATGTCCCCCGCTCGAACGCGCCGAGGAGGTAGATCGAGAGATCGATCCCCTCTCGCAGGTCGAGCTCCCAGTCGACGCCGTGCCGCCGGACCCGCACCTGCATGTCACGACCGACGGCAGCGCGGGCGATCCGCACCGTCTTGCACGCGAGGCCCGCGATGAACAGCTTCTGCCGGGTCGTCAGGACCGGCGTCACGGGCTTCGGTCCAGCGTCAGCTTGTGTGTGTCCACGACCTCGATCGTGCCGTCGCGAAACACGACGGATTCCGGCGGAGGATGCGCGAGGAACATCTGATCCGGCGGCGTCGTGGCGAAGAGCTCTGCTGCGATCCGCATCCACGGCTGCGTGTCGGCCGCGCGATGCAGCGCCCCCGGGCCGAAATCGAGCGCATCGACGAGGATATAGTCCACGTGATGATTGTGCGCAAAGCGCAGAACGGTCTCGACGTCGGGCGCGTAGTACGCCCGATAATAGTCGCCGATGCGGCGCTCCATCTCTTTCGCGTAGCCGTAATAGTTCTGCACGTTGCTGGTCGACGAGAAGAGCGTGCGACGCAATGCAAAGTACTGCACGGACGACGACGTCCTGAGGTGCGCGGCGACCAGGATATCCTTCGGCTGCCTGGCAAGGAACCGGATGGTGGGCGTGTCGTAGCGGCGCCAATCATGGATTGCGTAGCGTCGCGGCAATCCGTCGCCCCCGACGGAGAAGCGGACCGCCAGAAGGACGAGCGCGAGCGCGGTGGCGCCGAGCGGCGAGGAGAAGCGTTGTGCGGCCAGGCCGGCCAGAACGACGAGCGTCGTGATGATGAGCGGCGGCCACGAATAGATGAGCACGCGATCCGGGAGGTGAAGCTGGAACGCCAGCGCCCGCACCAGCCAGAAGACCAGGAGCGATGAGGCCAGGAGAGTGAGCAGGACGGGCGGCAGCCGCAGCATCCGGCGGAAGGCGAGCACCGCGAGCGCTGCCATCAGGAACCAGGCCGCGCGCCGCTCGTGCGCGTCGTTCCAGCGTCTGGCCGCCGGCCAGATCGGGTCGCCGACGGTGTCGAGCACCTGCAGCCTGACGCGCTCCCTGATCAGGTGCTCGGGTTCGAGCGGATAGAAAGGTTGACCGCTGCCCGGCCCCATCTGCGGCAATGTCGCCGCCTCCTCGAGCTTCGTCGGGTGCCCGAAGCGCGGGTCCGTGTACCAGAGCGCGGTCGCCATGATCGCGACGCCGACGGCGCCGGCGGCGCAAAAGCGGACGATCGGGCCCAACTTTGGTCGGGGCACCAGGAGGGCCACTCCGTACGCCGGCGCGCAGAAAAGGAACGATGAGGGATACGCGGCCGCCTGGAGGACGAGCGTCGCGAGCACCCCCCGCTCCTTTCCCTCCACCGCGTAGCGCAAGAATGAGATGACGAGGGGAAATCCGAACGCCCGCGCGTTGGTCCCCACCATGCGATCCCACAGCAGGGTGCAATGTACGAAGAGCACGGCAGCGACGGCGCCGAGCACCACCCCGCCGGCCTTGCGCCCGATGCAGAATCCCTGCCAGACCACGACGCCGAGCAGCACGAAGGGGAAGAGCTTCGACCATGTGAACGGGTCGGTGAAGAGCGTGCCAATCCAGAACACCAGCTTCAGGAATGGCGGATCCATCTTGGCCAGAAAGTCGACCACGAAGTCGCCGCGGAACAGGCCGCTCCCGTGATAGCGCCACGCCGGCAGCGTCATCGCGCGCGAGTCCCACTCGAGGAGGTGCCGATCGAACAGCCCGGGCGTCTGCCGCCACGCGAAAACGAGGATGTAGACCGCGCAGCCCGCGACGATGATGCCATCCAGGATCAGTCGGACGGTTCTGTGGAGGCGCGCCAACATCCGGGTCGCAATAGCACGGCGGGCGGGGAGGCGGCAACCGCCGCGGCCCGGTCGGGTGCTTAACAGCGGAGGGGGCCCTCTTGCTGGCTCTTGCTCGTCACGTAGTCGTAGTCGTAGTCGTAGTCGTAGTCGTAGTCGTCCCGTCCGCAGCGACGGCAATCGAACTTCCTCCCGCAACAAATTCCTCCTGCCAACCGACC
>SHYY01000183.1 GCA_009692555.1 Myxococcales bacterium | reverse complement strand
CGTGGTACCGGCCTCGGTCGCTTCCTCCCACGCCTTCAAGGAACGCCACGTGAACGTCGAGGGAAGCCGTATGCGGGAAATCCGCACGTACGGTTTGATGGGAGGCTGCTGGCCCGTGCGTCACAGACGGCGGGCTGGGGTCGACCCGAAGCACCCGATCTCCTCGATTGGCCAAGCGCCCGGGAGCCGCAGCAGCGATCGGGCTACGGGCAGGCGAAGATGGCGTCGATCGCCGCCTGGGCCGAGGCCACGGCGGCCCCGTCGGTGGCCGGGTTCGCCACGTAGGCCTTGAGCTTGGCCGCGTTCCCCGCGTCGAACAGCCCGGCGCCGTGGTCGAGCAGCCCGTCGATAATCTTCACGAACTCGATGTTCGCCTGCTGCGCCTCGCCGCTCGAGCAGGGGATCTTGCCGATCCGATCGCGCAGGATGAGGCCCATCCCGCGCAGCGTCGCCTTGTCGATCTGCTCAGAGCCAGCGTGTAGAAGTTCAGGTACTTCTGCTGCGCCGGCAGCATCTTGTCGATGTCGCGCCAGCAGCGCTCCGCGAGCAGGGCGTCGTAGATCCGGTTGTGCGCCTCCGGCCCGAGCGCGGCCACGTAGCGGGCGAGGCCGACCGGCATCTCGCGCGGATTGATCTGGCGATAGTAGCCCGCCGCGGAATCGCAGTCGGTGATGTCGTCGAAGCTGCAGGTCCACACCTCCGAGGTCATCGACCGGTAGAAGAACCACAGCAGCGCGGCCTCGATCCGCGCCGCCTGCACGATCGGCTGGGTCTGCGCGAGCCCCTTCACGAGCTGGCCGGTGAGCCCGCGCAGGCCGCCTCGCCGACCACCTCCATATCCGGCTGCGTCCGCAGCAGGGACTGGAGCCCCTCGCGGACGATCGGGTCGTCCTCGACGATGAGCACGCGGATCACGAGCCTCCTTCGCACGGCGCATCGGCTCGCGGGTAGAGTGGAACCACTCAGCCGTGCCCCTCAGCGATGGTGATCGTGACGGTGGTGGAGGTCGGGCGAGTGCGGATGGTCGTGGGGCGCGACGGTATCAGGAGAGCAAGCGCGGACCGGGAGCGATCAGGGGCATCCGAAGAGCCCGTCGAGCGCGGCCTGCGCGGCGGCGGTGTCCACCTTGTCCGCCGAGGCTGCGCCCACCTGCGCCTTGAGCGCGTCGGCCTTCGCCGGATCGATCACGCGCGCGGCGCGGTCCATGAGCGGTCCGATCGTCTGCACGAACGCGAAGTGGGCGTCCTTCCTGTCGCCCATCGCACACTTCAGCTCGCCGAGCCGCGCCCGGAGGATCAGCGCCATCCCGCGCAGGAGCGCCTTGTCGACCTGGGCCCACGCCTGCCCGCGCTGCTTCAGGTTGACCGCCGTCCCCATCTCCATGTCGAGATTGCGCCAGCAGCGGGCGGCGAGCAGCCCGTCGAAGACGCGATCGTGGGTTCCGGGAGCGATCGCCTTGACGTAGCGTCCGAGGCCGATTGGGTTGTCGCGCGTGAACCCGCCGCCGTAGTAGGCCACCATGCTGTCGATGTCCTTCACCGACGAGGTCGACGACCAGATCTCCGACAGCGGCGAGATGTAGAAGAACCAGAGCAGCGCCGCCTCGATGCGGGCCGCCTGCGTGAGCGGCTTGTCGCCCATGGCGCCCTTGACGAAAGCGTCATTGAGGATCGGCAGCAGCTTCGCGGGCCCCGCGCAGCGATCGGGGAACATCGCGGGCAGCCCCATGTCGCTGCACTTCGCGCCATTCGCCAGCTCGGGATAGTGGATGTCCTGCCGCCGCTGCACGCGCGAGTCGATCCCCTCCGCCTGGGTGTAGAGGATCTTGGCATCGCCGAAGTCCGCGGCGACGGGGATCTTGCCGGCGTCCCACAGCTTCTTCGCGATGTCCTCGAACGCCTTGGTGCGCGCGATGGTGGAGACCGAGTTGGGATCAATCGGGTGGAATACGTTGTCGTCGGAGTTGCAGGCCGGCCAGGTATCGTTCTTCGACATGTTGTCGCGCGGCTGGTAGTCGGTCATCGCCGGCTTGCAGGCCGAGAGGTCCTCCTTGAATACCGGAGGCGGGCAGGCCATGGCCAGGTCGGGCGCGCTCGCCATGTCGCTGCCGGGCGGCTGCGCCATATCCCCGGCGGCCACCGCCATGTCTCCGGCCGCCTGTGCCATGTCCCTGGCGGCCATCGCCATGTCGGCGGTGCCCCCGTCGGTGGCGCTCCCTCCCCCGCAACCCGCCACCGCTACCACCAACCATAGTCCGATTCGTCTCATCTCATTCTCCTCAATGGGTGGGCATTACTTCCATGGACAGGATGAATCCGCGCCCGGCGCCATTGACGCTCGATCCGTGATAGCGATAGGCGGCATCGAGGACGTTCTCGAACACCGCGGAGATGGCCAGCTGATTTCCGACGCGATAGGAGGCCCGGAGGTCGACCACCGCGAATCCGGGGGTGCCGCCGAGTGGAATGCGCGAATCGGACTTGTCGGCGAAAGCGAGGCGATCCTGCTTCGTCGCCCAGCGCAGCGCGCCCCCGGCCGCGAGGCCGCGCGGGAGGCTCCAGTTGATCTCGACGGTGCCGTTCAGCGGCGGCACCCGCGATACCGGCAAGCTCTCGGGCGCTGGCCCCTCGCCCCACGCATAGGCGACCGTGGCCCGTCCATTGAGCCCGTAGGGCAGGCGCACCTTGACCGCGCCCTCGGCCCCACGGATCTGGGAGAGCCCCCTCGCGTTGGTGAGCTGGAGGATCGAGCGGAATCCGCCTCCCCCGGGACAGCCCTCGGAGCGCTGCTTCATCACGAGGTCGTGGAGGAGGGTCTGGTAGAGCCACGCGTCGGCGGTGACGGGCGAGGTGCGCAGGCGGAGCCCCGCCTCGAAGCTGGTCGCCCGCTCGGGATCGAGCAGCGGATTGCCGCACTGGAAACCGGCGCCCGTCGGCTGGCGCGCCACCAGGTCATCGAGGTTCGGGGCGCGGAACGAGTGGTCCACGTTGACGAGGGCGTGCAGCCAGCCCGTGGCGCGCACTTCGACGCCCGCGTGACCGACGACAGGGAACCAGCTCCGGTCGATCTTCGGCGTGTCGAGGACCATCTCGCGCGCGTCGACCAGCTCGGGGGAGCGCGCCACGATCGCCGATACGCGCCCGCCGGCCCGCACCGTCACGCGTCGTCCGAGCAGCAGCTCACCGTCGAGGAACGCGCCTCCGTTGAAATAGATCGCGCCATCGACGTATTGCCCGCGCATCACGCGCACCAGCTTGAGGTCCGACAGCTCGACCTGGGCGTCCGAGCCCACGGTATCGAAGTAGCCGTCCGCGCCCCACGACGCGCGGAGCCCGAGCCAGGTGCGCGGACGCGCCGTCCCTGTGGTCGCGTTGAGGCTCGCCCCGAGGCTGTCGACGTCGTCGTTGCCGCGGTGGAGGTAGAAGGATCCGGGCCGCTCGAGGCGCTTGCGCTCGTGCCAGCGCTGCCACGACACCGTCGCCCGCGCCCGGGATGCCGCCGCCCCGAGCGGCCCATCCCACGACGCGTAGACCAGCGTGCGGAACTGCTGCTCGTAGGTGAGGCACTCGTCGAACGGCGCCTCGGGGGGCGCACACTGATCGGTGCGCGGCGCGTCGTACTGGCGGTAGAGGTAGGCGGCGAGCTTCACGGCGTGGCGAGCGCCGATGCCGAGCACCAGCCGCCCATCGCCCGTGACCTCCTTGAACCCGGTGCCGAGCTGGGTGCGCCCGTCGGAGCCGAAGCGCGGCACCTCCTTCTTGAAGTTCTCTCGCGCGGTGGTCGGGAGCCCGTTCTCCGGCGACACGATTGGCCCGCCGCTCTCGAGGAGGCCGACCTCGCGCGCCCCCGCGCCGCCGACGAAGCGCAACTCGAGACCGTGGGGCAGCGCGACGCCCGCCTCGACCTGCGCCCGCCCACCATGCTCGGTGTCGGCGGTGGCGCCCCGCGCGAACAGCCGGGGCGCGACGAACCAGCGACGGGCCGGCGCGGGCGAGGCAAAGTCCGAGCCGTCGGATCCGCCCGCGTTCGCGTCGGACTCCCCGGCCATCACCCAGCTCGCCGCGACTCCCGGCGGCTCGACGGGGCGCACGTTGATCACGCCGCCGAGCGCGTCGCTGCCGAAGCGGGTCGATCCCCCGCCGCGCATCACCTCGACCGTGTCGACGGTGTGCAGATCGAGGGTGAAGAGGTACTGGTTCGGTCCCTGGCGGAAGGTCGCGTTGTTGAGGCGGACGCCGTCGAAGAGGAGCAGGGTCTGCTGGCCGGTGAGCCCGCGGATGAAGGCCGAGCCCTGCCCGTGCGAGGTCTGCTGGACGAACACGCCGGGCTCGTAGCGGAGCGCCTCGGGGGTCGAGCTCGGCTGGCGGCGATCGAGATCGGAGCGCCGAACCGTGGTGCTCGCCCGCTCCTCGGGCAGCTCCTCGACGGTGGGTGCGCTGACGGTGGTCTCGTACACCTTGCGTGGCTCCGCCCCGGCGCGGCCGCCAAGACTGACCGCCAGCGCCGCGAGGGACGCCGGAAGACACGACCGGAGCGGACTCATCGCAGGGTCCGAGGACTATCGGCGGAATGCGAAGGGGCGACTAGAGTGGAAACACCCAGTCCGGACTGGGCGGTGATCATTTGCGTCTACCGCGTCGATCGCCGATAGGTACCGGAGGGCGGAGGTCGACCTATCGGTGCGGTCCGGGGAAGGGGGCCAGCACCCCGATCTGGCCGCCGACGACGATCTCGGGCAGCGCGGCGATCGCCTGTTCGATCATCCGCTCATCGACCGCCTCCTGCATCTCGACCCGACTGCCGCTCTTCCGCGCCATGGAGATCATCCCTTCGTGTGGGACTGTCCTGATATGCGGACAGTCCTGATCCACGCCAGTTTCCGCTTCCCGGACGCTGCCCTGAGAATGTCCGAAAAACAGCGGTGGTTCGCCGCGCTCGTCCTGCCATGTCAAGGAGCGAAGGGTCCGGCGGCAGCAGCGCCGTCGCCCCGAGCCCCGAGGCCACACCGCGGAGGTGCGTGGAGGGCGCTCGCGTCATCGCTGCGCCGCCTGGTCGATCAGCCGGTCGAGCGCCGGCAGATCGAGGCCGCCGAGCTTCCCGACCTCCTTGCCGTCCCGGCCGTGGACCACGATGTAGGGCAGGCTCTTCACGTCGCTGAGGTGGCGCTTCGCAAGCGGCGTCTCCCACGAGACCACGTTGAGCTTGCGAACGGCGAGGTCGCTGCGACGCCCGAGGAGTCCGTAGACGTGCTCGTCGACCTTGCGGCAGGGCGCGCACCAGTCGGCGTAGAAATCGAACAGCGTGACCTTGCCGGGGACCGCGTGCTCGCCGAGCGAGGCGACGTCTTCGCCCTGCAAGGAGACGCGCTTCACATCGGCGCCCGCGGGGACCTCGGGCAGCGGGGCGAAGCTCAGATCGGGGTGGCAGATCAGGCACTGCGATTCGGGGGTGGCGTGCTCGCCGCACCAGTCGCCCACCGCCTGGAACTTCGGGGCCAGCTCGGCATGGCACTGGACGCAGGAGGCCTCGGGGACCTTGTGTTCGCAGAAGCGATCGCCGGCCTTGGCGACGCTCAGGTTGCTGATCGATCCGTGGGCTGGCGGCGCGGCCGGGCCAGAGGTGGCGCACGAAAGGAGGAGGGCGGGGGCGATGAGGGCAAGTCGCTTCATGGGGGACTCCAGTCTACGGGTTGGGGTTCGTGGCGCGGTGGGCGAGCGAATACACCGCCGGGAAGAGGAGCAGGGTGAGCGTCGTGGCGGTGATCAATCCGCCGATCACCACCGTCGCCAGCGGGCGCTGCACCTCGCTGCCCGGGGCCTGCGAGAGCGCCATCGGGACGAAGCCGAGCGCGGCCACGAGGGCGGTCATCAGCACCGGGCGCAGGCGCAGCTGGGCCGCCTGCCGGATCGCCTCCGCGGGCGCCACCCCCTCCGCCTCGCGCTGGCGGGCGAAGGAGACCAGCACCAGGCCGTTCAGCGCCGCGACGCCGAACAGCGCGATGAAGCCGACGCCGGCGGAGATGCTGAAGGGGATCGACCGCGCCCAGAGGGCTACCACCCCACCCACCACGGCGAAGGGCACGTTGACGAAGATCAGGATCGCCGGCTTGACCGCCTGGAAGGCCATCCACAGGAGAAACAGGATCAGCGCGAGCGAGAGCGGCACCACCAGCGTGAGTCGCTCCTTCGCCCCGATGTAGTTCTCGAACTGGCCGCCCCACTCGATGTGGTAGCCGGTCGGAAGGGGCACGTTCGCCGCCACCACGGCGCGCGCCTCGTCCACCACCGACACGAGGTCGCGCCCCCGCACATTGAACTCCACGATGGAGCGCCGCGACTGCCGATCCCGGTCGACCAGCGCCGGCCCGGACGAGAGGTCGACCTCCGCGACGTCGCCGAGCGGAACCATCTGGCCGGTGCTCGATTTCAGCGGGAGCGACCGCACCGTCTCCAGCTGTCCGCTCATTCCGCCCATCTTCACCACCAGGTCGAAGCGCCGATCCCGCTCCAGCACGGTGCCGGCGCTGCGCCCGACCGCGATCGTCTCGGTCAGCAGGTTCACCTCCTCCACCGTCAGCCCGTAGCGCGCGAGGCGGCTTCGATCGGGTCGGATCCGCAGATAGGTCAGGCCCGCGCCGCGAGCGGCCCGCACGTCGACGGCGCCCTCCACCGCCCCGAGCGCCTTGGCCACGCGATCGGCGAGCGTCTGGAGCTGCTCGAGATCGGGCCCGTAGATCTGCGCCGCCACGTCGGACTTCACGCCCGCGATCAGCTCGTTGGTTCGCATCTGGATCGGCTGCGAGAGGCTGCCGGCCACCTCCGGCACCGCCACCTCGATCGCCTTCGAGATCTCCTCGCCGAGCGCGGCCTTGGTCAGGCCGTCCCGCCACTCGGACGGTGGCTTGAGCTGGATGTAGAGATCGGTCTGCTCGATCCCCATCGGATCGGTCGCCAGCTCGGGCGCGCCGGTCTTGCTCACCGAGTGCAGCACCTCGGGGATCGCCCGCAGCGCCTCCTGCATCCGCTTGTCGGTGGCGATCGATTCGGTCAGCGCGACCCCGGGGAGCCGCCGCGCCTCGATCAGGAGATCGCCCTCGTCGAGCTGCGGCACGAACTCGGCGCCGAGGTGCGAGAACAGGGCCAGCCCGAGAGCGAGCAGGAGGAGCCCGCCGCCGATCGCTTGGCCACGATGGCAAAGGACGCGCTCCAGCACCGGGGCGTAGAGCCGGTGGGCGCGGCGGAGGATCCAGGTCTCGTGCTCCTTCTCCGAGGGCACCAGGAACCAGCTCGCCAGCACCGGCACGATGGTCAGCGACATCACCAGCGCTCCCGCGAGCGCGAAGAGCACGGTGATCGCCATCGGGTGGAACATCTTCCCCTCGATCCCCCGGAGGGCGAGGATCGGCAGGTAGACGATCGCGATGATCGCCTCGCCGAAGATGCTCGCGCTGCGCACCTCCAGGGTCGCCGTCCGGACTTCATCGCTCCGCTCTTCCGGGGTGAGCGGCCGCCCGGCCCGCCGCCGCGCCTCGCCCAGCCGTCGCACCGAGTTCTCGACGATGATCACCGCCCCGTCGACGATCAGCCCGAAGTCGATCGCGCCCAGCGACATGAGGTTTCCCGAGGCCCCGGTGAGGTTCATCAGCACGATCGCGAACAGCATCGCGAGCGGGATGGTGACCGCCACGATCAGCCCGGCCCGCAGATCCCCGAGCAGCACCAGCAGGACCAGGATCACCAGCACCGCCCCCTCGGCCAGGTTCAGGGCGACCGTACGGATCGTCCGGTCGACCAGCGCGGAGCGGTCGTAGAAGGGCTCGATCACCATCCCCTTCGGGAGGCTCGGCGCGAGCTCGGCGAGCTTGGCCTTCACCCGCGCGGTGACGGTGCGGGAGTTCTCTCCCATCAACATCAGCGCCACCCCGACCACTACCTCGCCCTGCCCGTCCATCGACGCTGCGCCCCGGCGCAGGCGCGGCCCGAAGCGGACTTCGCCGAGGCTGGCGATGGTGATCGGAACCCCCTGCGGCGTCGCACCCACCACCACCGTCCGCAGGTCGTCCAGGCCCTGCACGAGGCCGATCGATCCGATCACCAGCTGCTCGCGGTTGTGCTCGAGGTACCCCCCGCCCGCGTTGGCGTTGGTGCGCTCCAGCGCCTCCACCACCTCTTTCACCGACAGCCCCGCGGCCTGGAGACGCTGCCGATCGATCACCACCTGGTACTGCTTGTCCTCGCCGCCAAAGCTGTTCGCCTCGACGATCCCCGGCACCATGCGGAGCTGCGGACCGATGTACCAGTCGAGCGTCTCCTCCAGATCCATCAGGGAAACCCCCTGGCCGCGCACCACGAACTGGAAGATCTCGCCGAGGCCGCTCGAGATCGGGCCCATCTCGGGCCTCCCGTAGCGCGCCGGCACGGCGTCCTCCGCCTCGCGCATCCGCTCCAGCACCATCTGGCGCGCGAAGTAGATGTCGGTCCCGTCGGCGAATACGATCGTCACCACCGACAATCCGTACTTCGAGAGCGAGCGGATCTCGATCACCTTCGGGATGCCCGCCATTGCCCGCTCGACGGGAACGCTCACGTACTGCTCGACCTCCACCGGCGCCAGCGCCGGCGCCGCGGTGATGATCTGGACCTGGATCGTGGTGACATCGGGGACCGCGTCGATCGGCAGGTCGATCGCCGAGCGGACGCCGTAAACAAGGAAGAGCAGGGTGGCGATGGCGATCACCGGGCGATTCCTCAGCGACCACGCCACCAGCGCGGAGAGGGTCTCCATCGCCTACTCCTCTCCGAAGGTGCTCTTCAGCACCGCGCTCTTCAGGGTGAAGACGCCGGTGTGGACCACCTGCTCGCCCGGTCGCAGGCCAGAGAGGATCTCCACCTTGCCGGCCGCCCCGTGCCCGAGCGTGATCCGATGCAGCTCGAAGTGACCGTCGGGCTGGCGCACGAAGACCACGTTTCGTTCGCCGATCTGCGTGACCGCGCTGGCTGCGACCACCAGCCGCGGCGCGGTCTTCGCGCCTGGCACCACCACCTGCGCGGTGCCAAACAGCCCGACCTTCAAGAGATCGTCGTGATCGGGGATGGTGATCCGCGCGACCACGGTCCGGGCTGCCGGATCGAGCTGCTTGCCGATGCTCTCCACCCGTCCCACGAACACCTCACCCGGCCAGGCGTTCAGCCGGACCTCGGCGGCGGCGCCGCGCCTTACGCGGGCGAGATCCTTCTCGAACAGCCGCGCGGTGAAGGCGGCGATCCCGAGGTCGGCCAGCACCGCCACCTGGTGATCGGCGCCCACCGTCTGTCCGCGCACCGCGTCGCGCGCGAGCACCACGCCGGCGATCGGCGCCCGTAACTCGAGCCGCGCCGCGTCGTCGCCCCCAGCCGCCGCCGCCGGGCCGTAGGCATGCAGGGTCTGCCTCGCCGCACGCGCGTCTGCCTCGAGGGCGCGCGCCTCCGCCTCGGCGCCCTCCACCTCCTGTCCCGCCGCGAGACCCCGCTCCCCGACCCGCGCCAGCCGATCGGCGTTCCTCCGCGCCGCGCCTGCCCGCGCCTGGGCCGAGCCAGCGGCTGCTCTCGCGCGGGCCAGCTCGGGCGATTCGATGACGGCGAGCAGGGCGCCCGCCTTCACCCGGTCCCCTTCCCGGAACTTCACGTCGACGATCCGCCCCGGGACCCGCACCGAGATGCGCGCCGAGCGATCGGGATCGGCCGTCACCTCGCCGGTGAGCTGCACCGTCTCCGGCAGCGCCTCGACCACCGCCGGAGCGGTCAGCAGGCCCGTCGCGACGACGACCTCCGGGGAGAGCGTGATCCGCGTCGGCAACTGGGCGTGCGCCTCCTCGTCCTGGTGGTTCTTCTCGCCGTCGTCGTCCTGGTGGTCCTTGGCGGCCGCACCGGGAGCGGAGGCCGCGGCGGGCGGGTCGCCGGATTTCGCGCAGCTTCCCAGGGCGAGCGCGACTGCGATCCAGGCGCCAAACTGCGCGCGCACGAGGGTTCGGTTCATCGGTCACCTCCCAAGAGGGGCAGCGCCGCGGCGTGCCGGAGATCGAGCACCGCCAGCGCGTGCGCCAGCCGCGCCTCGACGTGAAGTTGCAGGAGCTCCACCAGATTCCGCTGCGCCACCAGCGCATCGCGGATCGAGAGCTGGCCGGCGGCGATTCCGTCGCGGAGCGATTGCAGATCGACTCTCGCCCGCGAGAGCAGGGTCGGCGAGAAGCGCGCCAGCGCCTTGGTGCGTGCCTTCTCTTCGGCGAACGCCCGCGCCACCTCCAGGCCCACCTGCCGCCGCACCGCCGCCTCCGCCGCCTCGCCCTGCTCCTGGCGCGCTCCCGCCTCGGCGATTTCGCCCGCCAGGGTGCGCCCGATCGGCGATGGAAGGGGCAGCGGCAGGGAGATCCCGCCGCCGATCACCCGCTCGTTGAATCCGTCGCTCTGCGCGTACACCGACAACGTGGGGTTCGGGATGCGGAGGCGCCGGAGGAGCGAGGTCCGCCGCGCCAGCACCTGCCGCTCCATCGCCGCTGCGCCGACCTCGCCGCGCTCTGCGATCGCGCGATCGATCAGGACCGGCAGCGCCTCCCCGGGTGGCGGCGCCAGCGGGGCCAGCCCTCCAGCGATCGCCACCGGGCCCGCCGGATCGAGCCCCAGCGAGGTTGCCAGCGTCGCTTCGGCCACCCGCAGCCGGCGCTCCACCAGCGCGGCCTCCAGGCCGATTCGCCCCGCCTCGGCGGCCGCGAGATCGGCATCGAGCGGCGAGGTCAGCGACTCCCGCTCCCGCGCGGCGGCGAGCGCGGCGAGCCCATCCGCGATCCGCGCCACCTCCCCGGCCAGCCCGCGCTGCTCTTCCGCCGCGGCCAGCTCCAGCCACGCGGCGAGGGCCTGCGCCGCCGCCTCCTGCTCACCGGCCGCGAGCCGCCGCTCCGCCACCGCAGCCTCCGCCCGGGCCACTCCCAGCCGCACGCCGCGCTGCCCGGCGACCTCGATCTCCAGCGACAGGTTTCCGTAGACATTGGTGGCGGACAGGCCACTCGCGCTCCGACCGGCCGCGCTCACCGATACCACCGGGTTCGATGGCAGCCACACCTGGGCCGCTCGCGTCTTGCCGGCGACCACCTTCCGCTCCAGGCGTGCCTGCCGCACCCCGGGATCGGCGGCGAGCGCGCAACGGGCGACGTCGCCCGGGGCGAAGGGTGGAGCGCAGGCTTCGGCGGCCCGGGCGTTTCGCTGGACGAGCAGCAGCAGCAGCAGCAGCAGCGCGGTGCGCGCCGCCGGTAGAGCGGTCTTGCGGTTCATGGTCCTCCTCGCGAGCAACGGCTGATCCCGGCGCGATGCAGCGGCGCAGGATCAGACGGATCCGGATCGTCGGAAGTGGCTACGCGAGGAGGAGCTTGGGGACGTGGAAGATGCCGTGCGGCTCGTGCGAGGAGGGGTCGCTGCCCTGGGGGACCTGGGCCCGGCAGGAGGCGCCGGGCGCGAGAGCGTGGAGTTCGCCTTGGGGAATCATCGGGGAGTGATGGGCGCAGCAGGAGCAATCGCCGCAGTCGGGCGGGCAGGTGCCATCGGGTCGATCGTCCGCGCAGCCGTCGCGGCACTCCATCTCGTCGTCCGGGACGAGGCCGGCCAGGTGAAGGCAGCCGCTGACGCACGCGGCGAGGAGGAGGATTCGGATCACGACCTACCTTGTATCACGCCACCGGGACCGGGGCATCTGTCGAGCATCTGGCGTCGTCGAGGTTTCCGAAGGGCGCTATACTGCCGTCGTGAGTCGCGCCCCGAGCGAGCAGCGCAAGGCGACCATCGCCGATTTCTACGCCATCCCCGAGGAGGAGCGGTGGCACGAGCTGGTCGATGGCGAGATCGTCGAGAAGGGGGCCGCGAGCGGCCCGCACGCGCTCGCACAGAACCGGCTCGGCCGACTCCTGGGGAACCCGTTCGACCGACGTCCCGGCGGGCGCTGGCCGGGCGGCTGGATCTTCCTCACCGATGTCGATATCCAGTTCGGCGACGACATCTGCCGCCCCGACGTCGCCGGCTGGCGGCGCGAGCGGCTCCCGGAGGTGCCACGCGAGGTTCCGATCCGCGTGATCCCCGACTGGACCTGCGAGATCCTATCGACCAACAAGCGCAACGATCTGATCCGCAAGATGCGCGTCTACCACCAGCACGCCGTGCCGCACTACTGGATCGTCGATCCCGAGCGGGAGCTCCTGACCGTCCACCGCCACCACCCCGACGGCTACCTCCACGTCCTTGCAGCCGAGCGCGGCGAGCGGGTGCGCGCCGAGCCCTTCGAGGCGATCGAATTGCCGGTTGGCGTGCTGTTCGGCGACGACGACGAGGAGTAGCGCCGTGACCGTTGCCGTCGCCGACACTTCGGCGTCGCGGGCCGACCGAGCCGACGGGGTGTTGGAGCCTGGCGCGCCAGCGGCCCGACGATGACCCGGCGCCGTCGCGCTGGATTGCCGGCAACGGCGACGGCAACGGCGAACCGCAACGGCAAAACGGCAACGGACTCCCTTCAGTCCCCGCGTCGCGCGACCCGGAGGAGGCGCTTCTCGATCCGCTCCAGGACCGCCTGGAGCGCGTTCACCCGGCCCATCAAGGCCCGCGCGTCCGAGGGAGAGAGCCCGTCGACCTCGGCGGTGGCCCGCTTCGCCTCCTCCCCGTCGAGCAGCAGGCGGGCGGCCCGGGTGATCAGGAGGCGCACCCGCGGCACCGGGG
>SHYY01000182.1 GCA_009692555.1 Myxococcales bacterium | reverse complement strand
GACCCCCCTGGCCTCAAAGGAGGATGCCCCTGCTGGCCGACCAGAAGCTCGACGTCTATCGCCGCGCCATCGAGTTCCTCGCCCTTGCGTCGCAGATCGCGACGAGCGCCCCCAGGGGGAACTCGTTTCTCACCGATCAGCTCAACCGTGCGGCGCTCTCCATCCCCTTGAACATCGCCGAGGGAGCGGGCCGGTTCGGAGCGCCGGATGGCGCCCGCTTCTACAGCATCGCCCGACACTCGGCGACAGGCCATGGAGTTGCTGAACCGCATCGTGGAGATGCTCACGCGCATGGGCCGGAGAGGTGATCCCCTGCGCGAGAGTGCCCCTGAATCGACTACGACTACGACTACGACTACGACTACGTGAGCGGAGGGACCCCCTTCTCCGTTAAGCACCCTGGACGCGGGCTCGTCTTGACAAACCCACCATACAAGACGACCAACCTGCGCTTCCCGGAAGCGACCTACCGCGAGCTCCATTACGAGGCCGAGCGGCGCGGCGAGACCATGGCTTCGCTGGTGCGCGAGGCGGTCGCCCGGTACCTCGGTCGATCGACCGGCCCGTCGCTGAGCGCGCCCGAGGGCGATTCTGCCGACCGGATCGTCGGCCTCGTCGCGGGCGGTGCGACCGACGAGTCGGTCGAGCACGACCACTCCCTGTACGGCCTTCCCAAGGGGGAGAAACATGAAGCTCCTCGTGGACACGAGCGCGCTCCTGGCGCTGGTGTTGAAGAACGACCAGCACCACGCGGCCGCGGCGGCGTTCGCGCGCGCAAACCCAAGCGCGCGGTTCACGTGGACCGACCTCTGCCTCGCGGAGCTGGCGACGAGGCTCCGCGCGCGGGCCGGGGCCGCCCAGGCGGTCGCGGTGGTCAATGACCTCCTGGCCAGCCGGCGCTACCAGCTCGTTCTCATCGACATGGAGCTGCTGCGCGGCGCGCTCGCGCGCATGGCGCGCCTCGCCGATCAGCGCCTGAGCCTGGCCGACTGCGCCAGCTTCGAGATCATGGAGCGCCTGGACCTCGATACCGCGTTCACCTTCGACGGAGATTTCCGCGCCTGCGGCTACGAGATGCTGCCGTGAAGGCACGGGCGCCGCAGGCCCCCCGGCGTGTTTCCCGTCGTGGTTCCCCCCCTTTCCCCTTCGCGCGCGGGACGGTACCATCCGCCCCCGGTGGCCCGCTGCCCGCCCATCGCTCCGCCCAGAGCAACGGTCGCACTCGCGCTCTCCGCGCTGCTCTCCTCGGCGGTCGCCGCCCCCGCGTCCGCCGAGCCGCCCCATCTCCCGGCCACCCGCACCACGAAGCCGCCGACGATCGATGGGCGCCTCGATGATCCGGCGTGGCGCGAAGCGGCGGTCACCGATCGCTTCACCCAAAAGCTCCCCGTCGGTGGCAAGCCGCCCGGCGACGTCACCCGCCTGCGCGTCCTCTACGACGACGAGGCGCTCTACTTCGCCTTCGACTGTCCACAGCGCGCGCGCGTCATCCGTCGCCTGACGCGCCGCGATCGCAGCTCCGAGGCCGACTGGGTGGGGGTGGCGATCGACACCCGCCGCGACGGGACCAGCGCCTTCGAGTTCATCGTCAACGCGGCCGGCGTGCTGCGCGACGGGATCCGCTTCAACGACACCGACTACTCGCCCGACTGGGACGAGAACTGGGAGGGCGCGGCGGCGCTCACCGACGGTGGCTGGTCGGCCGAGCTGCGGATTCCCCTGCGCGCGCTCCGGTTCGATCGGCTGCCCGAGCAGAGCTTCGGCCTCCAGGCGCGTCGCTACGTCTCGCAGCGCCAGGAGCTCGACGAATGGTCGTTCAATCCGCGCAGCACCCCCGGCGAGGTGTCGCGCTACGGCCGCCTCGATCATCTGCTCGCGCTCCGCCCCGGCCGCCCGCTTGAGCTCCGGCCGTTCGTGCTCGGACGGATCCGCCGCCGCGATCCGGTCTCGGGCGTGCTCGCCAGCGGTCTCGACTACACCGGCTCGGCCGGCCTCGACCTCAAGTGGCACATGACGCAGAACCTCACCCTCGACGTCGCGCTCAGCCCCGATTTCGCGCAGGTGGAGGTCGATTCGGTGGTCTTGAACCTCACCACCTTCGAGACCTTCTTCGCCGAGAAGCGCCCCTTCTTTCTCGAGGGGATCGACACCTTCAGCGCCCCGCTCGGCCTGCTCTACACCCGCCGGATCGGCCGCGCGCCACGCTCCCCGTCGCTACGCGAGGGCGAAGAGCTGGTCGATCTGCCCGACCCGACGCGCATCTGGGCCGCGGCCAAGCTGGTCGGCACCGCCTCGCGCATCACCGTCGGTGCGCTCTCGGCCTTCACCGGGCGGGACGATGTCCGGGTCCTCACCAGCGACGGGACGAGCGCCCCACGGATCGCCGATCCCTACACCCTCTACAACGCCCTCCGCCTCAAGATCGCCCTCGGCGAGAACGCCCACCTCGGCCTGACCGCCACCTCCGTGAACCGCTTCGAGCAGCCAGCCGAGTACCCCATTCTCGACGGCAACCGCGTGCTCTGTCCGGGCGGGGCGGAGCGCGAGGCCGGCGCGCGCTGCTTCCGCGACGCCTACGCCGCGGGGCTCGATGCGCGCCTCCGATCGGGCGACTACGTCGCGGTCGGCCAGGCGATCTTCACAGCGATCTCCGGCGGCCCGACACGCGACCTCCCCGACGGCACCACGATCGGCGCAGGCGATCTGGCGCCCGGCGGCATCGTCCGCATCTCCAAGGACGGCGGCAAGCACTGGGTGTGGCACTTCGAGTACGAGGTGCTCGGCCGCCATCTCGACTACAACGACCTCGGCTACATGCAGCGCCAGAACCAGTCGCGCCTCAACGCCAGCCTCGGCTTTCGCACCCTCGATCCGTGGTGGAAGACGCTCGAGTCCCACACCCGCTTCGAGTTCCAGTCGCGCACCAGCCTCGATGGCTTGAACCTCCAGCGCAACGCCGTCCTGTGGACCTGGTGGCGGATGGCGAGCTTCTGGCAGGTGTTCACCGAGGTCCACTACCGCGGCGCGCGCGTCGACGATCGCGAGGTGGGCGATGGCACGGCGCTCGAGCGTGCCGGCCTGGTCGGCTACGAGCTCAGCGTCGCGAGCGACCCGCGCAAGGCGGTGTCGTTCGATTCCTTCATCCAGATCCAGCGGATCTTCGACGGATGGAACGTCTACTTCGAAGGCATCGTTGCCTTCCGCTTCCTGCCCCAGCTCGAGCTTGATCTGCTCCCCCAGGCCAGCTGGACCACCGGCGAGCCGCGCCACGTCGGCGAGGGGGATCGCCCCGGGGAGTACCGCTTCGGGAAGCTCGCCGCGACCAGCGCCGGCGCCACCCTCCGCGGCACCTACACCTTCACCCCGCGCCTCACGCTGCAGGTCTACGCGCAGCTCTTCCTCGCCTCGGGCCACTACTCCGACTTCAGCTCGTTCGAGTCCGATCCGCGCGGCCCGCGCCCGGCGATCGCCCTCGCGCAGCTCCGCCCGAAGGCCGCCCCCGACGAGAACCCCGATTTCCAGGAGGCGGTGCTGAACCTGAGCGTGGTCCTGCGCTGGGAGTACCTGCCCGGCTCGACCCTGTTCGCGGTCTACACGCGCGCCCAGACTCCGGAGACCGCGCTCGCCTCGGGAGAGAGCGGGCGCCTCGATATCGGATCGATCCGCCACGGCCCCGCCGCCGACGTGCTGCTGCTCAAGCTCAGCTACTGGTGGGGCTGAAAGATCCGACGCATGTGAGATACTGCGCGCGTGCTGGTCCTTTGCGTCGCGCTCGCCGCCGCGCCCTCGGTGGCGCTGCTGGTGTTCTTCTACCTCAAGGATCGCTACGAGCCCGAGCCGCGCGGCCACGTCGCGATGGCCTTCCTGAAGGGAGCAGCGGCGATCATCCCCTCCTACTTCGCGGCGCGCGGCCTCGAGCACCTGGTGGGGCAGGAGTGGCTCGCCCTCGGTGGGACCTGGGCGCGGCTGTTCGAGGCCGGGTTGATGGCGGCGGCGCCCGAGGAGATCTCCAAGTGGCTGTTCTTCGTCCTCCTCATCTATCGCTGGAACGAGTTCGACGAGCCGCTCGACGGCGTGGTCTACGGCGTGGCGCTCGCCCTCGGCTTCGCCACCGTCGAGAACGTGATCTACGTGGTCCACCAGGGGATCCGGATCGGCGTCCTGCGCGCGGTGTTCGCGGTGCCGGCGCATGCCCTCTTCGGTGCCTCGATGGGCTTCTACCTTGGTCGCGCCAAGCTCGGCAGCGGGCGGGAAGAGGGGCGCGATGTCACCCGGGCGCAGCGCGCGACGCGGATCGCGCTCGCGTTGATTGTGCCGATCGGGTTCCACACCGCCTACGACTTCGCGCTGGTCGAGCTGCGCGGCGCCTGGATGTTCGTGGCGATCGGCGTCTTCTCGGTGGGCCTGTGGGCGTTCGTTCTGCGACGGGTCCACAGTGCGCAGCAAGATTCTCCGTTCAAGGACGCCTGATTTTGTTATGCTGCCACAGAACTGCCTGGAGGGCTCCCCCATGAAGCGCCTGCTGCTCGGTCTTGCGTTCGTGCTTCCACTCGGTTGCGAGAAGAAGGAGGCGGTCAGCAACGTGCCGTCGCCGTTTGACCAGAAATGGATCGAGCTGGCGAAGGCCGGCGCGCAGCCGCTCTTCGTCGAGAGCGAGGTCCACGGTTCGGGCCTTCTCGGCGAGGTGCGCCGCGCGGTCGATCCGCCGATCCAGGACACCAAGCTGGCGGCGGTGCCCACCATCCTGCCGGGGCCGCTCCCCGACGCCGATGTGGCCGACGTGATCCGCCGGAACCTGGGCGGCGTGAAGGGCTGCTATCAGCTCGCCGAGCGCGAGGGCGCGGGCAGCGGCAAGGCGATCGTCTCCCTCGAGATCTCGCCCTCCGGCAGTGTCGCCACGGTCAACGTCGACGCGCCCGCGTTCTCGAACTCCAAGCTCCCGAACTGCCTCTCCAATCGCGCCCGCGCCTGGACCTTCCCGAAGTTCACCCAGGGCCCGAAGCACTTCGCCTACCCGTTCATCTTCTCCGGCGGCTAGCAGCTCCGACTTCCCTCAGCCAAGACCCACCCGAACGAACCCCGGCACCACCAGATCGCGCACCGCGGCGGCGAGCACCGACTCGATCGCGCCCGGCTCGGGACAGCCGTGCTCCGGGGCACCCTCGGACGGCAAGCTGGCACAGCGCGCTCGCCACCCGGCCAGGCCGGCCTCGATGAGCGGCCGGAGCCAGGGTCGGAGCGCGGCGCGCGCGGTCGTCGACGAGCGGCGACGCCAGAAGCGCCCAGCCGATGCGCGCATGGTCGACCTCATCGAGGAGCAGCTCGCGCAGCGCGGCACGGGGTAGCGCGGCGGTCGTCTGCAGCCTCGCAGCCTCGAGAAACGCGCTGCCCAGCGTCTCGGAGATGCAGCACATCCCGATCACATGAAGGAGTCCCCGCAGAGCCGGGTCGACGGACGCCGCCCGCCAGCCCGTGGGCTCGCCCGCGGGAGGCGACTCGCACGGTGGGCCGTACGCCGCGGCGACTTCGCGGCAGCGCCGGGCGTGGCGGTGCTCGTCGTCGACGGCGCGCACCGCCAGTGCGCAGATCGCCGGATCCGCGCCCAGCGCGTCCAGGGCCGCCGCGACCTCGACGAACGCCGAGGCCGCCCGCTCCTCGGAGTCGGCGCGCCCGGCCCAGACCGTGGCCACCAGCGCGCGCCGGGCCGCTAGAGCTAGAGGATGCACGGGAAGCAGCCCAGGTCGAAATCGGCCAGGTCCGCGCCACCGTCGGTCACGCGCGTCAGATCCGTTCCCCCGTCGGTGAGCACCACCGGCCCATCCGGGCCCGGGGGCACCCAGGGGCGAGTACGACATCCGGTACCCAGCGAAGCGCCGGCGACCACGATCGCGAAGAACAGTCGGGATCGTCTCGGCTCCATCAGGTCGCGCGGCCGCGCGCCGCGGCGATCAGCTCGTCGATCCGGAAGCCGTTGAGCACCAGCCCGTCGACGTTGGCGTCCTCGATCACCGCGCCCGCGAGATCCACATTCGTGAGCCGTGCCCCCGCGAAGCCCACGTCATCGAACTGGGCCTCGGTGAAGTTGACCCCGCGGAGCCGCGCGCGCGACAGGTTGGCGCCCGCGATCTGCGCCTCGAAGAGGTTGACGTCGTCGAGGGCCACCCGCTTCAGGTCGGAGTTGGCGATATGCGCTCCGGTGAAGTCGACCTCCTCGAACTGCGTCTGCGCGAGGATCACCTTGCACAGCCGCGACCCCGTCATCTCGACGTCCTCGAACTGCGTCCCCGGCATCGAAACGGCCTTGAATTCCATGGCCGCATCCTACTACGCGCGGCGCCTCGGCTCCCGCCGAGACAACTCCGCTGACGCGGTAAGGGAGGTTGGGGCCCGCGAATGGACAACTCAGTCGCCCTCGCGGCCGATCCATCCCGGCAGGCTTCGGGGGGCTTGCCCCCCTTCTGTAGTCTTGAGGGGAAGCTCCTCCGTCAAATACAGAGAGGATTCTCCGTCGTCGCGCCTCGCCATCCGGGCGCCTCGGCCGCGATCATCGATCGAGTTGTCCATTCGCGGGCCCTTAGCCCGATCAGCGCTCGTCGTGCGCCATGCAGGCGTCGAGCGCGGGCCGGAACAGCGTCACGAAGATCTGGAGCGTCGCAGGCGCCATCCCCGACGCCTGGAGCAGCGCAATCCGGCCGCGGTGGTGGCGCTCGGAGCGGAAGAGCCACACCTCGTCGTCGGCATCGCGCGTCATCCCGGGGACCGTCACCCGGACCAGATCGCGCAGCTCGTAGCGATGGTTCATGTAGAGCGTGCCCTTCGAGTCGAGGCGATCGATCGCCGCCCCTTTGGCGTCGTGCATCCCGTAGCTGCTCGACCACCCCAGCTCCGGCTTCAAGATCAGCCAGTGGGGCGGCTCGGGGAGCACCGCGGCAAGGAACTGCGGGTGTTGCTTCCGCAGCTCCTCGGCCGAAACGTCGCGCACGAACTGGCTCCCCTCGATCCGCCCGAACTGGAACACGCCATCGCGCGCCGCGGCCTTGGTGCGCGCCTCGCCGAGCAGCTGCGTGCAGCGGTCGGGTTCAGAGAGTGGCACGCTCGCCGCCGATCTTCCGTCGCCGGGCGGCGATCGCCGTTCGCCTCCCGGGACCACCGTGTCGGCGGCAGCGACGAGCGGAAGGAGCGCCAACAGCACCGGCGTCGCGTGGAAAATGACGGGCCTCATGGCCGTTCTACGCTGCCCCTTGCCGCTGCCTCCCGCGCGGTAGAATCGGGCCATGGCCGTGAGCGCAGGCGATCGATTCTCCTTCGAGCGCACCTTCACCACCGACGACGTGATCACCTTCGTCAAGCTTTCGCGCGACGAAGGGCGCCATCACCTCGTCCCCGACGCAGAGGGCCGCCTGATGGTCCATGGACTCCTCACCGCGACGCTCCCCACCCGCGTCGGCGGATCGATCGACTTCCTGGCCCGCGAGATGGTCTTCGAGTTCCTGCGCCCGGTCTTCACCGGCGACGCGATCCACTGCGAGGTGTTGATCGCCTCGGTTGTTCCTGAGCCAGGCCGCACCCGGATCGTCACCGAGATGAGCTGCGTGAACCAGCACGGCAAGGAGGTGCTACGCGGCCGCGGCCACGGCGTCGTGCTCGACCCTGCCCCTTGAATTGAATCAATAGCCTTCGTAGGGGATTCGCTCGCGCTCGGTCCACGCCAGCACCGACGGGCGGGCCCACTGCGCGTGGGCGAAGTCGCGCAGCTTCGCAGGCACGTCGTGGCCGTTCAGGATCAGCCTCTGGAGCATGAAGGCGAGGTCGGCGTCGGCGATCGAGAAGCGCTCGAACAGCGAGGTCGCCCCGTCGGCGATCAGCGACGAGGCCACCCGGATCAGCTTGGCCTCGGCCTCACGTCCGACCGCGCTCAGCGGCTTCTGCGCCCGCTGATAGAACATGGTGGTCGTCGGGCGCTCCTCGCGGAGGCCCATCAGATCGCTTCGCACCCAGGCCATGATCTGCCGCGCCCGCGCCCGCTCGCGCAGGTCCTCCGGCAGCACGCGCGGGTAGCGCTGGCTCGCGAACGCGTCCTCCAGGTACTCGATGATCGCGCTCGACTCCGAGAGCCAGAAGCCATCGTGCTCGATCGCCGGGACGCGCCCGGTCAGCGACGGCTCCTGGTACTCGGGGGCGCGCTGTTCCTTGTGCGCGAGGTTGACCGTCCGGGTCTCGAAGGCGAGGCCCTTCTCCTTCAGCGCGACGAACGCGGAGAAGGCATAGGGGCTGATCCAGAAGGAATCGACATACAGGTTGATCATGCCTGCACGTTACAACGTCGCGGCCCGTGGCGTACTCTCTCGCGCACATGAGCCGGGAAGGCCACGCAGGCCAGCGCGAGCGCGACGCCGAGGAGCTCGGGCGGCTCGGCTACGCGCAACAGCTCCTCCGCGAGATGGGCGGCTTCGCGAACTTCGCGCTCTCCTTCTCGATCATCTCGATCCTCACCGGCGCGGTGACCCTCTACGGCCACGGGCTGCGCTTCGGCGGGCCGCTGGTGATGTCGGTCGGCTGGCTGCTCGTGACGGTGATGACCCTCTTCGTCGCTGCCAGCCTCGCGCAGCTCGCCTCCTCGTACCCGACGGCAGGCGCGCTCTACCACTGGTCGGCGATTCTCGGCGGTCCGGCGGCGGGCTTCTTCACCGCCTGGCTGAACACCATCGGCCAGTTCGCGATCACCGCCGGCGTCGACTACGGGCTGGCCGAGTTCGCCGCCGCCCTGTTCGGCTGGGGCAGCGAGCGCAGGGTGATCCTCCCGCTCTACGCGGCGATCCTCTTCTCCCACGCCGCGCTCAATCACCTCGGCGTGCGCGCCGTCTCGATCCTGAACTGGCTCTCCGCCTGGTACCACCTCGCCGGCGTCGCGCTCCTCGTCGGTGCGCTCTTCGCCTTCGCCCCCAGGCAGGACGCCGCCTTCCTCCTCACCCGCTTCTCCGTCGAGAGGTACCCCTACTACTACGCCTTTCTGGTCGGCCTGCTCCAGGCGCAGTGGACCTTCACCGGCTACGACGCCAGCGCCCACATCACCGAGGAGACGGTCGATCCGACGCGCAACGCCCCGTGGGGGATCTTCCTCTCGGTGGTGGTGAGCGGCGTCGCCGGCTGCGCGATGCTGTGCGCGGTCACCCTCGCGATCGGCGATCTCCCGGCCACCGCGGCGGCGCAGAACCCGTTCCTGCACATCCTGCGCGGCGCGCTCGGCGAGCGGCTCGGCGGCGGTCTCGGCTGGATGGTGGTCCTGGCGATGTGGTTCTGCGGTCTCTCGTCGGTGACCTCGAACTCGCGGATGCTCTTCGCCTTCGCCCGCGACGGTGGCCTGCCCGCCTCGCGCCACATCGCCCGCGTCTCGCCCACCTTCCGGAGCCCGCACGTGGCGGTGTGGGTCTCCGTCGCCGCCGCCTTCCTGATCGCGCTCTGGGCGACCGCCTACTCCGCGATGGTGGCCTTGAGCACGATCGCCCTCTACGCTTCGTACGCCATGCCGATCTTCATCGGTCTCCTCGCGCGCGCCTCCGGCCGCTGGACCCGCCGCGGCCCGTGGGATCTCGGCCGCTTTTCCCATGCCGTGAACGGGATCGCGCTCTGCTGGATCGTCGGCGTCACGGTGATGTTCGTGTTGCCACCGAACCAGCTCGCGGGCTACACCTTCGGCGTCTGCCTGCTCCTGCTGGTGGTCTACTGGTTCACCTGGATGTCACCCCGTTTCCGCGGCCCCGCCGCCTTTGCCCACCGTCCCGACAAGGAGGAAATCCCATGTTGATCCGGCTGTTCGCGTTCGCCTTCGTCCTCGTGCTCGTGCCCCGCGCGGCACGCGCCGAGGAAGCGGATCCCTTCGGCAAGCTCGCGATCGAGGACGTCGAGAAGCGCCTCTCCGAAAAGGGCTTCTTCCTCTACGACAACAACCAGCCCGCGGTCTTCAAGGAGGGCCACCTCCCGAAGGCGAAGTGGGTCGACTACAAGAACCTCTCCGCCAAGGACCTTCCCACCGACAAGGAGGCCACGCTGGTCTTCTACTGCGCCAACGAGCATTGACACGCCTGCCACAAGGGCGCCGTGAGCGCCCTCAAGCTCGGCTACAAGAAGGTCTTCATCATGCCGGCCGGCATCCAGGGCTGGAAGAAGGCCGGCAAGCCCGTCGAGAAGAGCTGAGTTGCCCGCCTTCTTCGCCACCACCGCAAAAGGAATGGAGTCGCTGCTGGTCGCCGAGCTGTCCGCGCTCGGGGCCGGCTCGGTCGGCGAGAGGCGCGCGGGAGCCTCGTTCGAGGGGGACCTTGCGATCGCCTACCGCGCCTGCCTGTGGTCGCGCGTGGCCAATCGCATCCTCCTCCCGATCGGCGATTTCCCGGCGCCCGACGAGGAGGCGCTCTACGTCGGCGCGCGGGCGATCCGCTGGACCGAGCACCTCGGCGCCAAGGAGACGCTGGCGGTCGATTTCTCGACCACGCGCTCGAAGATCACCCACTCGCACTTCGGCGCGCTCCGCACCAAGGACGCGATCGTCGACCAGCTACGCGAGGAGCTGGGCGATCGCCCGTCGGTGAACACCGAGAACCCCGACCTCCGGATCAACGTCTACCTGCTCGACGATCACGCGACGGTGAGCATCGATCTCTCCGGCGACAGCCTGCACCGACGCGGCTACCGCGACCTCTCGTCGCTTGGCGGTGGTGGCGCGCCGCTCAAGGAGAACCTCGCCGCGGCGATCCTCCTCCTCGCCGGCTGGCCCGAACGCGCCCGCCAAGGCGCGCCCTTCCTCGATCCGATGTGCGGCTCCGGCACCCTCCCGATCGAGGCAGCCCTTTGCGCCGCCGATATCGCCCCCGGCCTGCGCCGCGAGCGCTTCGGCTTCCACGGCTGGCGCGGCCACCAGGGTGATGTCTGGCGCGAGCTGGTCGACGAGGCGAAGGCGCGCGAGATCCGCGATCCGAAGCGCCTCCCCCCGATCGTCGGCCACGACGCCGACACCCGCGCCGTCCATGCGGCCCTCGAGAACGTCGAGCGTGCCGGTCTCCGTGGCCGCGTTCACATCGAGCGGCGCGATCTCGCCGCCTGCCGTCCGATCCCGCCGCGCCATGGCGACGCGCCCGGCCTGCTGGTGGTCAACCCGCCCTACGACGAGCGGATGCCCGCCTCGGAGTCGCTCTACGAATCGATCGGCGACCTCCTGCGTCGGGAGTTCCCCGGCTGGACCGGCTGCGTCTTCACCGGCAACCCCGATCTCGCCAGGCGAATCGGCCTCCGCCCGGCGCGCCGCCACGTCCTCTGGAACGGCGCGATCGAATGCCGCCTCCTCGAATTCCCGATCTCCACCGCGCCCGCCAGGGCCGCCCCGCGCTGGCGGACCGAGGCGGAAGCGATCGCCGCCGCGCCCTACCGCCCGTCGCCCGCGTCGGACGCCTTCGCCAACCGCGTCCGCAAGAACCTTCGCCACCTTCGCAAGTGGGCTGCCCGCGAGGCGGTCCAGTGCTACCGGGTCTACGACGCCGATCTCCCGGAGTACTCCGTCGCGGTCGACCTCTACGAGCGCTCGGCGCACGTCCAGGAGTACGCCTGCCCACCGACGGTGGACGCCGAGCGCGCCGAGGAGCGGCTGCGCGACATGATGGCGCTCCTGCCCGGGCTGATCGAGGTCGCGCCCGAGGAGATCTTCCTCAAGGTGCGGAGGCGGCAGCGCGGCGGATCGCAGTACGAGAAGCAGGGCGAGGCGCAGGCGATCCGCGAGGTCCACGAGGGCGGGCGGCGCTTTCTGGTGAACCTCTCCGACTACCTCGACACCGGGCTGTTCCTCGATCACCGGCGCCTGCGCGGAGCGATCGCCGAACAGGCCAAGGGAAAGCGCTTCCTCAACCTGTTCGCCTACACCGGCTCGGCGACGGTCTACGCCGCCACCGCCGGCGCACGCAGCACCACCAGCGTCGATCTCTCCAACACCTACCTCGAGTGGGCCGAGAAGAACCTCGCCCTGAACGACGTGCGCGGCCCGGCTCATCAGCTGGTGCGCGCCGACTGCACCTCGTGGATCGCCGCCGAGCGCGAGCGCTACGATCTCATCTTCCTCGCCCCGCCGACCTACTCGAAGTCGAAGAGCATGGACGGCGATCTCGATCTCCAGCGCGACCATCCGTCGCTGCTCTGCGCCACCGCGAGGCTGCTCGCGCCGGGCGGCGTCCTTCTGTTCTCGTGCCACTTCCGCAAGTTCAAGATCGAGCGCGACTCCCTCACCGAGGCCGGCCTGCAGGTCGAGGAGATCACCCGCGCCACGATCCCGAAGGACTTCGCACGTGACCCGCGCTTCCACGCCTCCTGGAGGATCACGCAACGATGATGGGAACACGTGCACCCAAAGGCGTGGGGTGCTTAACAGCGGAGGGGGCCCTCTTGCTGGCTCTTGCTCGTCACGTAGTCGTAGTCGTAGTCGTAGTCGTCCCGTCCGCAGCGACGGCAATCGAACTTCCTCCCGCGACAAATTCCTCCTGCCAACCGACCCCCCTGGCCTCCAAGGAGGATGCCCCTGCTGGCCGACCAGAAGCTCGACGTCTATCGCCGCGCCATCGAGTTCCTCGCCCTTGCGTCGCAGATCGCGACGAGCGCGCCCAGGGGGAACTCGTTTCTCACCAATCAGCTCAAACCTGCGGCGCTCTCCATCCACTGGAACATCGCCGAGGGAGCGGGCCGGTTCGGAGCGCCGGATGGCGCCCGCTTCTACAGCATCGCCCGGGGCTCCGCGATGGAGTGCAAGGCGATCGTGGATGCCTTTGCGGTCCTGCAA
>SHYY01000181.1 GCA_009692555.1 Myxococcales bacterium | reverse complement strand
GCCAGGGGGGTCGGTTGGCAGGAGGAATTTGTTGCGGGAGGAAGTTCGATTGCCGTCGCTGCGGACGGGACGACTACGACTACGACTACGACTACGACTACGTGACGAGCAAGAGCCAGCAAGAGGGCCCCCTCCGCTGTGAAGCACCCCGAGGCGCCAGGCAGCTTTACCTCCTCCGCGCGCCCATGTACCGTGAGCGCTCGAATCGGCGGAGGGAGCGGCCATGAGCGAAGCGCAGAAGAAGCAGATCGGTCTCGTCGGACTGGCGGTGATGGGCGAGAACCTGGCCCTCAATATCGAGGAGAAGGGGTTCCCGATCGCGGTGTGGAACCGCAGCCCGGAGAAGGTGGACGACTTCGTCCGGCGCGCCGAGGGCAAGCAGGTGTTCGGCGCCCACTCGCCCGCCGAGCTGTGCGCGGCGCTGGAGCGGCCTCGCAAGATCATCCTGATGGTCAAGGCCGGCGCGCCGGTCGACGACACCATCGCCGCGCTCCGCCCGCATCTCGATCCGGGCGATCTGCTGGTCGACGGTGGGAACGAGTTCTTCCTGAACACCGAACGGCGCGCCCGCGAGATGAACGCGGCCGGTTTCCGTTATATTGGAATGGGCGTCTCGGGCGGCGAGGAGGGAGCGCGGAAGGGCCCCTCGCTGATGCCGGGCGGCGAGCGCAGCGCCTACGACGAGCTCGCGCCGATCCTCACCAAGATCGCCGCGCAGGTCGACGACGGACCGTGCGTGGACTACATGGGGCCGGGCGGCGCGGGGCACTACGTGAAGATGGTCCACAACGGGATCGAGTACGGCGACATGCAGCTGATCGCCGAGGTGTACGATCTCCTGAAGAGCCTGGGCGGCCTCTCCGCCGAGGAGCTGCACCAGGTGTTCGCTGACTGGAACACGGGCGATCTGCAGTCGTTCCTGATCGAGATCACCGCGCAGATCTTCCTCAAGAAGGACGAGGAGACCGGCCAGCCGCTGGTCGATCTGATCCTCGACGCGACGGGCATGAAGGGCACCGGCAAGTGGACCGTCGAGCAGGGGGCGGAGCTGGGGGCGCCGATCCCGACCATCGCCGCGTCGCTGGAGGCGCGGGTGCTCGCCGCGGGCAAGGCCGAGCGCGTCGCCGCGTCGAAGATCCTGCACGGTCCGAACGTGCCGAAGCACCCCGACAAACGCGCGCTGGTCGACGACCTCCGCCACGCGCTCTACGCCTCGAAGGTGTGCTCCTACGCGCAGGGGATGAACCTCCTCAAGCTCGCCTCGCGCGCCTACAAGTGGGATCTCCAGCTCGGGCGCATCGCGCGGATCTGGAAGGGCGGCTGCATCATCCGCGCGCAGTTCCTCGATCGGATCACGAAGGCGTTCGTGCGCGACGCCGAGCTGCCGAACCTGCTGGTCGACGGGGAGTTCGCCCGCGAGCTGGGCGAGCGCCAGGCGGGCTGGCGGCGCGTGGTGGCGACCGCGGCGCAGGCGGGCATCCCGGTGCCGTCGATGGCCGCGTCGCTGGCCTACTTCGACACCTACCGGCGCGCGCGGCTCCCGGCGAACCTGACCCAGGCGCAGCGCGACTTCTTCGGCGCGCACACCTTCCAGCGCACCGACCGCGAGGGTTCGTTCCACGCCGACTGGAGCACCTGATAGTCCGTCCTCCTCTCCGTCTGGGCGAGGGCCTTGGTGAGGGCCTTGGTGAGTGCCCTGGTGAGGGCCCGCTTCGTTTGACGCGAATCGCCTCGCCGCATAACCTCCCCCGCGTGTCGCCCTCCCCGGGAAAACCGCTGATCACCGCCAACCAGGTCACCTTCGCGCGCCTGGCGCTCCTCCCGATCGGGAGCTGGCTGATGTACCAGGGCGTGAACGGCCAGTGGATCGCGCTGGTCTTCATGACCATCGTCGGCTGCACCGATTTCGTCGACGGCTGGCTGGCGCGGAAGTACGGCCCGACGGTGCTCGGCGGCCTGATGGACCCGGTCGCCGACAAGGTCTTCGTCGCGGTGACCTTCCTGCCCTCGATGGAGCTCGGCTGGCTGCCCTGGTACATCGTCGCGCTCCTGTTCGTGCGCGAGTTCGTGGTCACCGCCGCGCGCACCGCCTACGAGCGGCGCAAGGTGAGCCTCAAGACCTCCTACTTCGCGAAGGTCAAGACCTGGTTCCAGATGTGCGGGATCGGGCTCCTGTTCCTCTACTTCACCGTCGAGCGGCCCTGGATCGTGGAGGCTTTCCTGGCCGTCCTGGTCGCCGGCCCGCTGGTCGGCGGCGCCCTCTTCTACCTCGTCAAGCGGCGCTTCTGGAAGGGCTCGGTGGTCTTCTTCTTCTGCTTCGCCGCGCTCCTCGCAGCGACGGTGGCGTGGCCCGAGAACCACTTCCACTACGTGGTGCTCGGCGTCGGCTGGAGCATCCTCGCCATCACCTGGGCCTCGGGCGGCGTCTACCTCTTCGGCCTCGCGGAGCTGCCGGGCACCGGGCGGATCGACCTCTCCGACGTGGTGCGCCTGGCCGGCGCGATCGCCCTCCCGGTGCTCGCCGCGCTGATCGTCTCCCTGCACGCCGCCCCGTCGTGGCCGGTGATCGCCACCGTGTCGCTCGAGTTCGGCGTCGGTGGCCTCGACAACCTCCTCACCCATCAGAACCGCATGCCGTCGTGGCGGGGCTGGGCGGTGCGCGTCGCCGGCCAGGCGGGCTTCCTCGGCGCGGCGCTCTGGCTCGCCCGCAGCGGCGGTGACCGCGCGCTGATCTACGGCCTCTGCCTCGCGGCGTTCGCGGTCAGCGCGGTCTCGACCGCGATCCTCTTTTATCGCAACCGCGACGTGTACCTCGGCGCCCTCGAGGCCGCCCCGCCTTCCGGCTCCTCGGCCGACACCGCCGCCTGAAAGGCGTATTCTTGCCCCGCTGCCGCACAGGAGCCTCGATGACCGCCCGCCCGCTCGCCCTGCTCGCATCGACCCTCCTCCTTGCCGGCTGCGGCGCCGACCCGGTCTCCGACGAGGATCTCGCCGGACCCACCGACGGCGGCGCCGCGGGCGACCTGATGCCGTTCCCGGCCTGCCAGGGCCCGATCCCGCGCGGGGAGCCCTTCGCCGCCGGCCCCTACGGCAAGACCCCCTTCACCCGCGCCGACGACCTCACCCTCCCGACGGTCGACGGTGACTTCTCCCTCCAGGAGACCTGGACCGGCTGCGACAGCTACGTCTTCCTGCTCTACTCGAAGGCCAGCATCTACACCGGGCAGCTCTGGAAATCGACGGTGGAGAACCTCTTCAACATCTCGCCGGGGAACGTCCATTACGTGTTCCTCTCCTATGCGCGCGACCCCGCCACCGCGAAGGCCGAGGTGAGCGAGATGAAGACCCGCTTCGACAAGGCGCTCGCCGTGCGCTCGCCGCAGGAGCAGGCTACCTGGAAGGGCCGCTTCCACTACGTCACCACCGGCGCGCTCGATCTCGGCAACTGGCTCTCCTCGATGCTCCAGGCCCAGCAGGTTCCCGCCTTCACCATCGATCGCTTCCAGCGACTCCGCGAGGCGGGGCTGCTTCGCGCGGTGCAGCCGAACGCCAAGGCCGATATCGATTTTCTCACCTACGAGGCCCGCCACTACAACTTCGAGTGGACGCGCGAGCAGCGCCTGGCGAAGCAGGGGGCGATGGTGATTCCGGTGATCGTCGCCCAGACCGCCGGCGAGGCCTTCGGCGAGGTCGACCTCCCCGACGCCGCGACGATGGCCACCTTCGATTCCCTGGAGGTCGATCTGCGCGCCGCCTGCGACGGCCACCTCGACAGCAAATGCGCCGAATGGGATTACCTGGCCGGCCTGTTCCTGTGCGACAAGGTGGACCCGAAGAAATGCGAGATCGAGCTGGCGCGCTTCATCACCACCTACCATCGGGAGGGGCGCTGGGTGAGCGACATCAGCCCGCTCCTGGCCCTGCTCAGCGACGGTGGCCACCGCCGCTTCCGCTACAAGGCCGGCAATACCTACACGCTCGATCTCAGCCTGCGGCTATTCAATCAGAAGAAAGGCGGCCATCCCTATCAGGCCACCTTCCTCTACGGCGGCGGCGGCTTCGGCAAGGATTACAATGACAAGTACAAGCCGCTGAACATCCTGATCCCGGCCGACGTGACGCGCGTGCAGATCGCCGCCACGATCACCGGCCACGGCTTCGGGGTCGAGAAGGCGAACTGCGCCGAGTTCTGCAATCACGAGCACCATTTCACCGTCAACGGCGCCGAGTTCGTGAAGGACCACGAGGAGGCCGGCACCGGCGGCGGCTGCATCGAGCAGATCGAGCAGGGCACGGTGCCCAATCAGTTCGGCACCTGGCCGCTCGGCCGCGGCGGCTGGTGTCCCGGGAAGGACGCGCCGCCCTGGGTGGTCGATGTCACCAGCAAGGTGAAGCTCGGCGCAATGAACACCATCACCTACAAGGCGACCGTCGACGGGGTGCCCTACGTCCCGGTGCCGTCGGGCGGCGGCAACGGCGGCTTCGGGGCGCGGATCGACATGACGTCGTATCTGGTGTTCTGGAAGTAGGCGCGCCGCGTTATCATCCGCACCATGCCTGACGACGGACGTCACCCCTACTTCAACGATCGCCGCGCGGTCTTCTGGTACCTCCATCTCGAGGACGCCCTCGCCGCAGCGACGAGCGAAGGCAAGCGAGTGATCGTCCAGTGGGGCAACCAGAAGTGCGGCGGCAGCCGCGCGCTGGTCGAGAAGAACATCCTCAAGGAGGAGATCGCCGAGTTCCTGAACGCGCACTTCGTCGCGGTCGCGGCCGACTCCACCGCCCCCGATCCCGACGTCGCGGCGCTCGTCGCGTCGCTGCCGAAGCACGAGCCCACCCCGGTGTGCGTCTACCTCGCCGCCGATGGCCGCCTGCTCCACTCGACGGCGGGAGGCCGTCCCGCGGCGGTGCTGCTGCAGGACATGACCGAGGCGACCGGAAGAAAATAGCCCTGCCGCTCAGCGCGCCCGCAGCATCGGCAGCGACAGCGGGCGGGTCAGCTCCTCCGGCTCGATCTTCCACGGCGGCTCGGGCGAGTCGCCGAGCTCGTAGAAGCCTCCGCAGGCCACCGAGTGCACGCAGGGCTCGCACACCGGCTTCTTGACCCGCCGCTCGGCAAGGTAGCGCGCGAGGTTCACGTCGTCGTTGTTGACGAACACCATCCGACGGTCGAGCTTGCCGACATCGCCCTCGCAGTGCGCGTCGAGGTCGGGGAGGAAGCACTTCGGGAGGTTGATCACCTGGATCCGCATGCGGTCGCGGTAGGCGAGGATCACCTCCCGCGTCACCCGCGCAGCGTCGGTGGTGTCGGGGGCGGTGCGGCTGGTGGCGCGCCCGAACGGGGTGAGGAACTGCACGTTCAGCCACGGCGCCCCGGCGGTGAGCGCCAGCTCCGCGACCTCGCCGAGGCGGCGGTAGTTGCCCTCGGTGAGCGTGATGTTGACGCCAATCTCGACGGGCAAGCCCGCCGCATCGCGCGCCGCGCAGGCGTTGCGAAGGCCCTCGGTCGACTGATCGAACGCCTCGTAGACCATCACCTCGCGGGCGTGGGTGGCGCGATCGGGCCCGTGGATCGAGATCAGCAGCGACGTGAGGCCGGAGGAGACGAGCGCCTTCGCGTAGTCCGGGTAGACCAGCCGGCGCCCGTTCGAGGTGACATTGATCCGGCGGTAGCCGATCGCGCGGGCATACCCCACCAGCGCGAGCAGCCCCTCGTGCAGCGTCGGTTCGCCGCCATCGAAATCGACCAGCCGCACCCCGCGCGCGTGCCAGCGGGCGAGGTGCTCGCGCTGCATGCCAAGGTCGCCGTCGTACTGATCGCGCGTCCCGACCGCGCAGAAGGAGCACTTGTTGTTGCAGCGATAGGTGACGTTCAGGATCAGCTTCTCGGGCTGCCGCGCCGCGTTGAGACGGCGATCGAACGACGCGCGCAGCGCGATCAGGTCGTCGGCCGGGAGCCCCGGGTCGACCAGCGTCGGGAGCTTCTGGAAGCGCGGTCCGTAGTCCTCCGCCACCGTCGGGAGATGGCGCCGCTCGGCCTCGGCGTGGAGGCGCGTCCCCGGGAGCGGCGTGGCGAACTGCACCGCCGGCTCCACCCCGTGCTCCTCGGCCAGACCCGCGGCGTACTCGAGGGTGCGATTGATCTCGGCGCGCGTCTCGCCGGGCATCCCGATGATGAAGTGCACCAGGAGCGGAACTCCCGCCCGCGCCGCCTCCACCGCCGCGCGATGGATCGTCGCGAGGTCGAGCCGCTTCCCGACCACCTCGTCGATCACCCGCTGCACGCCCGACTCCGCCGACACGCTCACCGTCGTGACGCGCCCCTTCATCGCGGCGAAGTGGCGCGGCTCGAGGTAGTCGGCGCGCACGCCATTCGGGATCTCGAACGCGAAGTTGTTGCGTTGCAGCAAGGCGAGCAGCCCATCGAAGTGCGCCTCGTCGACGTTGGCGAGCTCGTCGAGAAGGTGCACCCGCGCCGCGCCGCGTTCGCGCAGCGCCACCACCGCCCGCTCCAGGTAGGCCAGCGAATAGCGCCGCTGCGTCTTCGGCCGCCCCGCCGCCAGCCCCGGGTTCGACGAGCAGTGCGCGCAGCGATAGGGACAGCCACGCGAGGTGAGCATCGGCAGCGAGTGGGCGTCGAACGGGAAGGCCCAGCGCGGCCGCAACCGCGCCACCTGCGCGTGGAAATGGAACAGCGCCGCCGTGTCGACGAGGTGCCAGGCGGGGAGCGGCAGATCATCGAGGCGCGCTGGCTCGCCCGATCCCGAAGGGGGCATCCGCCCGTCGACCAGCGCACACCCGACCGCGTCGATCGCCGCCTCGCACTCGTACTTGAGATAGTGATCGACCTCGGGGTAGGCCGCGCGCACGGCCGCCACCGGCGCATCGACGTAGTGCTGCCCGCTCTGGTAGAGGTCGGCCAGCAGGATCGGCCCCGCGTGGCGAGCCCGCAGCGACGAGAGCAGCTCGGCGAGCGCGGTATCGCGCGCCGGCGGCCGGTGGAACGGGGTGTAGGCGACGACAATCAGATCGCTCGCCGGAACGCGCGCAGCGATCTCCTCCACCGTCGCCCCGAGACGCAGGTACCCGGCGTCGCGATCGTCGCGCAGCGTCGACGAAGGCAGCGCGAAACCATCAACCAGCGCCACCTCCCATCCCGCCGAAGCCAGCACCGCCGCCGCCTGCACCGCGCCGAGATCGGCGAAGTAGGGGTAGTCGACGAAATCGGTCGACACCCGCAGCGGCCCGAACACGACAGCGACGCGCACGGCGGTAGGATACCACCATGCGCCTGAATCAAGTCACCGTCGCCATCACCGATCTCCCGCGCTCGATCGCCTTCTACTCCGGTCTCGGCCTGATCCAGATCGTCGGGGAGGGCGATCGCTACGCGCGCTTCCTCTGCCCCGACGGAGACTCGACCTTCTCGATCGAGCGCAGCGACGGCGTCGTGCCCCACTCCACCACCACGATCTACTTCGAGTGCGCCGATCTCGACGCCCGCGTTGCCGACCTCGCCGCGCGCGGCTACCGGTTCGACGAGCCCGCCACCGATCGCCCCTGGCTCTGGCGCGAGGCCCGCCTCCGCGACCCCGACGGCAACCCGATCTGCCTCTTCCTGGCGGGCACGAACCGCGTCGATCCACCGTGGCGCCTCCCCGCAATCTGAAGAGCGCTCTCGTCAGTTGCAGCGGTAGGAGACGTCGAAGGCCCTCAGCTTCGGGGGCTTCTTCGTCCCGAAGCTGGTGCCGAAGGCGGACTCGACCTGCCTGCGCGCGTGCTACGATCCGCCCGTGGAGCCGCTCCCCCTCGAGGCTGCGCCCTCGCCCTCGCCAAGGCCCGGCCGACGCTGGAAGGGCCTGATCAAGGTCGGCTACGCCTGCAACAACCACTGCACCTTCTGCCACACCCTCGATCTCCGCGACGTCGACGGCACCGGCGCCCTCGTCATGCGCAAGATCGACCGCGCGCGCCAGCTCGGCTACGGGATGATCGTGCTCTCCGGCGGCGAAGTCACGATGCGCAAGGAGCTGCTGCTATGGGCGGCGCGCTCGGCGTCGCTGGGGATGGACTTCGGCCTCGTCACCAACGGGCGGATGCTCGCCTACCCCGAGCTGGTCGCGAAGCTCCTCCGCCTCCGCCTGCGCTACGTCTACATGTCGCTCCACGGCGGCGAAGCGCGCGTCCACAACTCGCTGGTGCGCGCCAACGCATTCGAAGAGACCTACGGCGCGATCAGGAACCTCGTCGGCCACGGCCTCGACCTCACCGTCAACACCGTCGTCACGAAGCAGAACGTCGCACACCTCCGCGGGGTGGTCGATCTGCTCGCCCCGCTCGACGGGCTGACGCTCAAGTTCTCGATGGTGCAGCCGAAGGGCGGTGGCGCCGCCGATCACGCCTTCCAGTCGCTGGTCCCCGACGTCGCCGAGGCCGCCGAACGGATCGGCGAAGCGATCCACCACGGCCTCACGCGCGGGGCCGAGGCGGGACACGGGCCGCGCTACGCCCACGACGGCGTCCCGCTCTGCCTCCTGCCTGGGCTGGAAGATCTCTACGACGACCTCCAGACCCACGGCTTTGCGTCGATGACGGAGGCCTTCGAGCCCGACTTCTTCCCCGTCGACGACGCCGACAAGGTCCAGCCTCCGGTCTGCCAGGGGTGTGCTCTCGCCGGCCCCTGCCCCGGCCTCTACCGCAGCTACCACCAGCTGCGCGGCGAAGGTGCGCTCCGCCCGGTGCGCGCCGGCGCCCGCTCGAACTCCTTCACCTGGACGCCCGATCGCACGCTCAAGAAGCCAGAAGGCGGCGGCTGTCCGATCTACGACTCTCCGCTCCCCTACCACCTCGGCCGCCACCTGCTGGTCGACGGTGGCGACCACGTGATCGTTCACCACACCGCGTCGCGCGACTTCTCGGAGCCGGAGATCGCGCGAGTCAAGCGCGATCTCGGGCAGGTCTATCTCGACCGCTCCGACAAGCCCGCCCCCGATGACTTCCCGCGCGACCTGCAGAAGCTCGCCCTCGCCCCGATCTGCCTTCCTTGCGACAAGCGCGAGCGGTGCACGGGAACCTACCTGACCGTCGACGAGGAGCTGTTTGGCCCCGCCGACGAGGCGGTCCGCGCGCACGTTCGGGCGATCGCGCTCTTGGGCGGCCGGGTGATCGACATCGGCTGCGGCGATGGGCGCTACGGCGATCTGTGGGAGGAGCCCGCGCGCGCCGGGACGCTCCGCTACCTCGGCGTCGAACCCGATGCCGATCGCGCCACAAGGCTCGCCGCGCGCTGGCCGTGGGCGACGGTACGAAGCGGCCCGATCGAGGCGCTCTCCGACGAGGATCTCGCCGATCCGATCGCCTGCCTGCTGGTCCTGCGAAGCTGGAATCACCTCGCCGATCCCGCGCGCGCGCTCGCTCCGCTGGTGGAGCGGCTTGCCCCGGGCGGCCTGCTCCTGGTGGTCGATAACGTCGCCTTCGGCCTCGTCCGGTCCTCGACGCAACAGCGACGGGCCGAGCGGTCGGCAGCCGGCTTCGAGCATCACCGCAACGACGACTCCACGGCCGCGCTCACCGCCCTCGCGCTCCTGCCGCTCGATCCGATCGAGCACCTTCCCGTCGCGCGGGAGGGCTCCAATCAGTGGCTACTGGCGCTGCGCCGTCAGCAATAGCCGACGTGCAGCAAGGTCGGAGCGCAACGTCGCTGACGCCGGATCGCTACCAGGAGCCGTGCGAGCCGTGGCTGCCGTGCGAACCGTGGCTGCCGTGCGAACCGTGGCTGCCGTGCGAACCGTGGCTGCCGTGCGAGCAGTGCTGCGCCACCTTCACCCCGGGGGGCAGCTCCTCCCCGGGCTTCCCGGCGTGGGAGTCGCCCGGGTAGGCCCGCGACGCGTCGGCGCTCCCGGAGACGAGCAGACTCGCGCCCGCGCCGAGCAGGAGCAGCGACGCCGAGGTCTCGACGAAGTCGCGCCTCGTCACCTGCTGCTCGCTCGGCCGAAGAAAGGCCGTCGCGCGCCGCTTCAGCGTCGGGACCTTCTTGTTCGCTCCGGCACCGACGGCGTCACCACCGTCCTGGGCATCCTTGCCGTTCCGGTTGCTGTCTTGCGACGACATGCGGCCTCCATCCTAGCGGAGCGTTTCCGGCGAAGCAATCACAACGTAACTCAATAGGTCATCGAGGAGCCGGCCTTGACGCAGTAGGCCTCGCCACGGTCCTTCTCCCGCGTCCAGCGCTCGAGGAGCGTGCGCAGCTCGGGGCCCTCGCTGGCCAGCCGTCCGAACAGGTGGTCACAGATCCCCATCGAGATCTTGCACCAGTCGGAGCCGGGCATCTTGCCGAAGAGATCCCCCTGCTCGATGTAGTTGTAGATCGGGCAGACGCCGCAGTACGGGTTGTAGGCGCAGTCGGAGCAGCCCGGCACCGAGTCGAGGTAGGAGGCCGCCGCCATCGCGCGCACCGTCTCGTGGCCCACCGCCTCGCGATGGGTGTTCAGGGCGGCGTGGCCGATCTCGAACAGGTCGTCCCCCATCTTGCCGATCATCCGACCCTCATCGCAGGTGTAGATCTTCCCATCGTAGTTGTAGGCCATCTGGCCGATCCCGGCGCCGCACGGGGAGCGCAGCTCCATGTAGTTCGGATCGTTGTCGGTGAAGATCTTCTGGAGGTAGAGAGCGAGCTTCTTCTCCAGGATCTCCACGCCCTTGCGGTTGAGCTCGATGATGTAGTCGAGCGCCTCGCGGTAGAAGGCGAGGTACTCCGCGCCGGTGTAGCCGATCCGCTCCCAGGTGCGCGCGGCGAAGCCGAACGGGTTCAGCGGGCGCAGGTTGATCGCCTTCAGCCCGAGCGCAACGTACTCGTCGACCACCTCGCGTGGCTTCGAGAGCGTCGCGCGCGTGACGGTGAGCAGCGCGTTGACGTAGGCGAGACCGGAGTCGTGGCCGCGGGCGATGTAGCGGGCGTTGATCTCCTTGATCCACTTCACCGCCTCGTCGTAGCTCGATGCGCGGGCGAGGTGGCGGTTCCACTCGTGGACCTCGCGCGGCCCATCAAACGAGGTGCAGATCATCACCCCGTGATCGAGCAGGTACTCGGCCTTCTCGTCGGTCATCAGCGAGAGGTTGGTCACCAGCGAGAACATCAGCGCCTTGCCAGCGGTCACGTTCTTTTGGGTCGCGTAGTCGACCACCAGCTGCAGGATCGGCCAGTTGACCAGCGGCTCGCCGCCCTGGAATTCGATGGTGATCGAGGGCGAGGTGGTCTCGAAGATCCGGTCGACCACCGCACGCGCGGTCACCTCGTCCATGTCGTAGCCCTGGGAGTCGAGGTTGGTGCGACTGGCGTGGCAGTAGCCGCAGATCTGGTCACAACGGAGCGTGATGATCATGATGTGCAGCGACGGGCCGACCATCAGGTAGCCGCGGCGATCGCGGAGCCGGTCGGCGAGCACGTCGATCTTCGGCTGCGAGCGCAGGAAGCCCAGTTCGGCGAGCCGGACGTGGCTTGGCGACTCGAGCTGCAGCTCGCCCCCCAGCATCCGCTGGAACTCGAGCTGTGGCATGAGGTGGAAGCGGCCGGCGTCGTTGGTGAGGACCACGTGATCGCCGAGCCGGCGGAAGCGGGCGTAGGCGACATCGTCGGCGATCGCCTTCGGGACAGCCACGGTGCGCTTCATCTTGTGTACTCCGGTCCGGCGATCGCCGAGGCGTAGAGCGCGTGATTGAGAAACTCGGCGACCACCGTCGCCCCGTCGCTGCCGTCCGCTTCGACGCGGGTGAAGGTGAGGTGGATCGCGCCGTCGCCGACCCGCCAGTCGACGGTGGCGACCCCTGCGAACGCCTTGGCGGTCTCGCCGAGCGCGAGGCGCCCGTAGTAGCGGGTCGGGAGCTCAATCGCGAAGGGCAGCACCAGCGGCGCCAGCACCGCCGCCACCTCGGTCGCCCGCGCGGGGCTGGTCAGGCCGGTCTTGCCGAGGGTGTGAAGCTCGTCGCTCACTTGCGCCCCCCGTTCTCCTCGCCGAGATAGCGCTCCTCCCACGGCCGGGCGATCCCGAGCGGATCGTCGTGGAACGCCACCGCGTCGCTGTCGGGCGCGGTCTCGGCCGACATCACCGCCCGGCCGATCACCAGCTCGCGGAGCTTCTCGGTGCGCGCGCCGACCTCCACGCGCAGCGCCTGGTGCAAGAGCTCGTTCAGGAAGTCGCCTCCGAGGGCGGCCAGCTCCTCGCGCGATGCCGCGCGCTTGAGCCGCAGCGTGATCCCGGTGCGCCCCGCCGCCGGCGTCTCGAGGCGCAGCCAGGCGCGCTCGACGAACAGCACCACCGCACCGTGCACCGCCGCGATCGGGTAGACCGCGTCGGCCACCTCCACGAAAACGTTCCCCTCGTCGACGGTGACCGGCCAGCTTGCCACACGAACCTCCGGGGCCAGCCTACGTGGCCCCGCCCGAACCGTCAACGACCGTCGCACGGCGGGGTGCTTTAACGGAGAAGGGGGTCCCTCCGCTCTCGGAGTCGTAGTCGTAGTCGATTCAGGGGCACTCTCGCGCGGGGGATCACCTCACCGGCACATGCGCGTGAGCATCTCCACGGTGCGGGTCAGCAACTCCATGGCCTGTCGCGGAGTGTCTTCCTCGGCGAGTTGCAGGACCGCGAAGGCATCCACGATCGCCGTGCACTCCATCGCGGAGCCCCGGGCGATGCTGTAGAAGCGGGCGCCATCCGGCGCTCCGAACCGGCCCGCTCCCTAGTACTACTCGCTCACGTCGGAGCCCGTCTCCGGCACCCGCGGGCCGGTCACGGCGTGCTCCCGTCGGAAGCG
>SHYY01000180.1 GCA_009692555.1 Myxococcales bacterium | reverse complement strand
GGAGTGAGCACTGCTCGTACAAGTCGTCGCGGATGTACCTCAAGGACCTGCCGACCACCGGGCCCCGCGTGATCCTCGGGCCGGGCGAGAACGCCGGCGTGATCGATATCGGCGACGGCGACGCGATCGTCTTCAAGATGGAGTCGCACAACCACCCGTCGTTCATCGAGCCCTACCAGGGCGCGGCGACGGGGGTGGGCGGGATCCTGCGCGACGTGTTCACGATGGGCGCGCGGCCGATCGCCTGCCTGAACTCGCTCCGCTTCGGTCGACCGGATCACCCGCGCACGCCGCACCTCGTCGAGGGGGTGGTCGCGGGGATCGCCGGCTACGGCAACGCGTTCGGCGTTCCCACCGTCGGTGGCGAGGTGGCCTTCGATGCGTGCTACGACGGCAACAACCTGGTCAACGCGATGGCGGTCGGGCTGGCGCGGGCCGATCGGATCTTCCTCGGGCGCGCGGCGGGGGTCGGCAACCCGGTGCTCTACATCGGCGCCAAGACCGGGCGCGACGGGATCCATGGCGCGACGATGGCGTCGGCCGAATTTGCCGCCGAGAGCGAGTCGAAGCGCCCCACGGTGCAGGTGGGCGATCCCTTCACCGAGAAGCTGCTGCTCGAGGCGTGCCTGGAATTGATGGCCTCCGATGTGCTGGTCGGGATCCAGGATATGGGGGCGGCGGGGCTGACCTCCTCGTCGGTGGAGATGGCTGGCCGCGCCGGCAGCGGACTCGATCTCGACCTCGATCGCGTACCGCGGCGCGAGACCGGGATGACCCCCTACGAGCTGATGCTCTCGGAGTCGCAGGAGCGGATGCTGCTCGTCGCGCACGCCGGGCGGGAGGGGGAGGTGCTGGCGATCTGCGCGAAGTGGGACATCGACGCGGCGGTGGTCGGGCGCGTGACGGAGAGCGGCCGGATCGTCATCCACAGCGAGGGGACGACGGTGGCGGACATCCCGATCGCGCCGCTCACCGAGGGGCTGCGCTACGAGCGGCCGACGGCGCGGCCCGCCTGGCTCGACGAGGCGCAGCGGCTCGACGTGGCGGCGCTGCCCTGCCCGGAGGACCTCGGCGCTCCCTTGATCGCGCTGCTCTCGTCGCCGGGGATTGCTTCGAAGGAGTGGGTGTGGCGGCAATACGATCACATGGTCGGCGACGCGACCGTGGTGCGGCCGGGGAGCGACGCGGCGGTGGTGCGGATCCTCGGGAACCCGCGAGACGGGAACGGGAGCGGCAACGGGAGCGGCAACGGGAACGGCAACGGCAACGGCAACGGCAACGGCAACGCTAACTTCCTTTACCGCGTCAGCGGAGTTGTCTCGGCGGGAGCCGAGGGAAACGGCAACGGCAACGAAAAGGCCATCGCGCTTACCACCGACTGCAACAGCCGCTTCTGCTACCTCGACCCGTACGAGGGCGCCCGGCTGGCGGTGGCGGAGGCCTATCGCAACCTGTCAGCGACGGGGGCGGAGCCGCTGGCGGTGACCGATTGCCTGAACTTCGGCAACCCCGAACGGCCCGAGATCATGTGGCAGTTCGCCGAGTGCGTGCGCGGACTGGGCGACGCCTGCCGCGCGCTGGCGACGCCGGTCGTGTCGGGCAACGTCAGCCTCTACAACGAGACCGAGGGGCGAGGAATCCATCCGACACCGACGGTGGGGATGGTCGGCCTCCTGCAATGCGCGAGCGATGCGGTGACCCAGCCCTTTCGTGAGGCGGGGCACGAGATCGCCCTCCTCGGTGTGAACAGCGACGAGGTCGGCGGGTCGGAGTATGTCCGGATCGTGCACGGGCGACTGGCCGGATTGCCGCCGCGCCTGGATCCGGCGCGCGAGGTGGCGGTCGGGAGGACGGCGGTGGCGCTGGCGCGCGAGCACCTGCTCGCCTCGGCGCACGACTGCGGCGACGGTGGGCTGGCGGTGACGCTGGCCGAGTCCTGCATCACCGGCGAGGCGATCGGCGCGACGATCGATCTGGAAGGCGGGATGCGCCCCGATCTCCTGCTCTTTGGCGAGGCGCCTTCGCGGATCGTGATCTCCTACCGGCGCGAGCACGCCGCGCGCGTCCTTTCCATCGCGGGCGGCCTCGGTGCGCCGCTCACCCGCATCGGCGTCACCGGCGGTCGGCGCCTGACGGTGGGCGTCGCGGGCCGGCGGGTGATCGATCTGCCCGTCGACGATCTGGCGCGGGCGCATCGCAGCGGCTTCCGGCGGATCGTCGCGGCGGATGGACCGGATTGAGCTACTTCACCGTCTCGAAGTCATCCAGACCGGCGCTGTGGAGCGCGCCGACCGCGCTCTCCCGGGGGCCGCGCACGATCACGATCTCGCGGCTCGGATCAAGGATCCGCGCCGCGGCCTTTGCGACCGCGCCGTCGGTGACGGCCTGGAGATCGCGGTAGAGATCGACCGCGTGCTCGGGGCGGCCGCGGGCGACGATGCCCCAGCGGAGGAGGCCGGCGAGGCTGGCCGAGGACATCGATCCGGTGAGGAGTCGCTCGGCGAGCCGCCTTCGCGCCAGCGGCAGGCCGGCGATCACCGCCTCGCTCTTTCGCAGCTCCGCGAGGTCGGCGCGGAGGGAGCGGAGCGCTTCGCCGGCGCACGCCGGATCGACGTGGACGATCACCTCCACCTGCCGGCCGATGGCGTCCTCGTTCACGTCCGCGCTCTGCGAATAGGCGGCACCGAGCCGCTCCCGGATCCGGCGTGCCACCTTGCGAGCGAGCAGAGCGACCAGCTCGGGTGAGGCGGGGTCCACGTCGTCGGCCACCGGAAAGACCAGACGGATCGTCACCTGCTCGGCGCCCGGATCGATCACCATGATGTGAGCGGCATGGCCCTCCACCCGCGCCACCGACGGTGGCGGCCTCTCCGGCCCGGCGTCCCATGCGGAGAAGGTCTCGCGCACCACCTGCTCGACCTCCCCGCCATCGAACGCGCCCGCGACGAGGAGGATCGCGTTCCGGGCGCCGTGGAAGCGCTCGTGGAAGGCCTGCGCATTCTCGTAGCTGATGGCGCCGAGCGAGGCGTCGGTCACGCCGCGGCTCGCCGGGTGGCTTGCTCCGTAGAGGACCCGGCGCGCGGCCACCTCAGCCGCCTCGTCGAGGCGCACGCTCGCGCGACGGAGCTGCACCTGGCCGGCCGTCGTCAGCCGCCGGATCACCGAAGGGTGCGCTTTGCTGCGTCGCAGGTGGGCCGAGAGCGCCTGGAGCATCAGCGGGAGGTGCTCGGTGAGTCCCGTCACGTTGAAGTGGGTGACCTTCGCTTCGCTCGCGATCCGCACGCGGTTGGTGTCGAACAGGAACCGGTGGAGACCCTCGAGCTCGCTGAAGCCCCCCCTCGGGGGATGGAGCCCGACTGCGCTCAGCTGCGCGAGCCCTCCTGCCCCGGTGGATCGTCGCGGAAGCCGGCTCCGAGGATCAGGCTGACCGTGGTCAGCGGCAGCGCCGACGTCGCGACGATCACCACCCGCAGTCCGTTCGCGAGGGCGAAGGCGCGGAGCCGATCGAACGGCAGGCCCACCGCCGGGAGCGGCGGCAGGCGATCGACGGCGACCGCGCGCTCGTGATCGTCGGTGGAGATGGCCGAGGATCGACGGTCGTGCTGCGGCCCGGGGGACTCCTTTCGTGGCCGCACCAGCAGCACCTTGGCACCATCGGTTGTGAGGATCGCGCTGGCGGCCTCCGGGAGGTCGCTCTCCTTCATCGCCCGCCAGCCGGCGAGCTCGCCCTCCAGGGTCCGCCCGTGCTCGTGCTGGAGTGTGTCACCGGTGCGGGTGGTGCGGCCGGTGAGCGTCTCGTAGGCGGCGATCGACTGCGTCACCTGGCGCTCCACGTGGCGGGCCAGCCAGCTCTCCTCGACGGTGGCATCGTGCAGGTCGCGCGCCCGGGAGACCAGGAAGTTGCGCGCGGCGTCGATGCGTCGCGGGTCCCCGACCTCGCCGTGAACCAGCAGGTAGCGCCCGTCCTCCCCGCCCGCCTCGTAGACCTCGACATCGCCGAGGAGCTCCGGCTCCGCGTGGCGGTAGAGGTGCTCGCGGAGCTGTGCCTCGAGGAGGCGCGCTGCGATGCCGAGGTGGCTGTCCGGCGGCGGCAGCTTCCATGCGACGTAGACATGCGCCACGTCGTCGTCGTCGAGAAAGGAGGCCGTCTCCTTCGTCCAGGCCATCGGCGGAAGCTGCGGCTGGGGCGCGAGCGGGCGACCGGGCAGCGGTGCGAGGTAGCTGTCGACGAGGCGCTGGACCTCGTCGCGCGTCACGCGGCCGGCGATGAGCAGGGTTGCCCGCCCCGGGCCGTAGTGGGCGGCGCGAAAGGCGCACACCTCCTCGCGGGTGATGGCCTCAACGCTCTCCGCGCTGCCGATGACCGGCTCGCGGTACGGGTGGCCCGGCGGATAGACCAGCTCGCCGAGGAGCATGAACTGGCGGCCTTCCGGCCGTCCCATCCGCAGCCGTCGCTCGTTCTGCACCACCTCGCGCTCACGCACGAAGCTCGCATCGTCGACCCGGCAGTTGCCGGTTCAAGAGCGTCCGCGCCGCCATCACCAGCGCCTCGAGCGACGCCGGCGCGGCGAGGGCCATGTAGTGCGTGGCGTCGTAGGTGGTGAAGGCATTGTTGCCGATCGCGAGGCGGGCCAGCGCCGCGTCCACCGGCTCGTCGCGATACTCCGGCCGGTTCTCGGGATCGGCGCGCGCCCGCTCGAGGAAGGTGAGGTGCTCGACGAGGTGGGCGAGGCCGCGCCGCCCCGGTGGATCGTGGCGAGCGCCGACGGAGAAGCGGAGATCGACCTCCACCAGCGTGGCCGCGGGATCGGGCAGCGCCACCACCCGCAGCCCGTTCGGCAGCACGACGTCGAGGCGGGGGAGGGCGATCGGCGGCGTGGTGATCGCGCGCGGTTCAGACAGGCCGGCGGTGGCGCAGGCGAGCACCGCCGGCAGGAAGCAGTGGCGCTCCGAAGCGTCCTGCACCGACGGTGACTCGGGTCATGGCTCCCTCCCCTATGAGGTCATGATCTCCATCACCCGACCGAGGGTGATCGGCGCCTGGACCTCGCCGCGACAGGCCTGGAAGCAGCGGGTGCAGGTGACCGGCTCCGCCGCGATGTGATCGTAATCGCGGAAGTGCGACACCATCGGCAGCTCGGCGCAGGGACGCACCATCCCGCCCGGCGAGATGTGGAGCGTCTCCTTGCCCGCGGTGCAGCCGGCGATCACGTTCCCCTCGACGTAGCTCGGGATCTGATCGAAGTACCACTGCACGTTGCCGATGTTCTTCTGCGTCTTGCGCAGCTCCTTCAGCTCCGCCAGCACCTCGCGCAGCCTCCCCTGTCGTTCCGTCGGGAAGAGGTGCCCGGTGTTCTCCGCCGGCAGCTCCGAGTAGAGCGTGTACATCACCGACGCGCCCCACGAGTGCGCCAGCTTGGCGATCGGCACGACGTCGTCGAGGTTGTCGTTCATGATGATCGAGTTCATCTGCACGTTGGCGCCCTTCTTCACGAGCATGGGCACCACGTGGGCGATCCGCTTGAACAGCCCCTTGATCTTGCGGTCGTCGTCCTGCCGCTCGTCGGGCCAGTTGAGCGAGATGTTGATCTGATCGATCCCGGTGGCGAGCAGCTGATCGCAGCGGTCGTCGGTGAGGAACCACCCGTTGGTGATGATCCCGACGTAGCGCCAGCCGGGCGCGCTCTTCACCGCGCGGATGATCTCGAGCGCGTCGCGGCGCATGAACGGCTCGCCGCCGCAGATGGTGACCGCCCAGGGCTTGAACTTCTCGACGACGCCGACGAAGTCCGCCACCTCCTGCTCGGTCTGCTTCTGCTCCTTCCAGTGATTGCAGTAGTCGCAGCGCGCGTTGCAGCGGCGGGTCAGCTCGAGGGTGATCGAGAGCGGACGCCGGGTGACCCGGTTCTCGACCAAGTTCTTCAGCGCGTTGAACTTGAAGGCGACTGGATGCTTGTACATGGAGCGCTCCTTCCTGCGACGGGCTCCTGATACCACGAATCCCGGGGTGTGACCAACGATCGCGGCGGCGCGCGCGCGGTTGACCCGCCGCCGCGCCCGGGTTCAACTCGCGGCCATGGAAAACTCCATCCCGCTGCCGCCGCCGCCGCAGAACGAGCCGGTGCTCGCCTACGTCTCCGGCTCCCCCGAGCGCGTCGAGCTCAAGCGCACACTCCTGGAGCTGACCCACGAGCGGCTCGATATCCCGCTCTTCATCGGCGGGCGCGAGGTGCACACCGGCGAGACCGGCGAGCTCCGGATGCCCCACCGCCATCGCCACGTGCTGGCGACGCACCACAAGGGGACCGCCGCCCACGTCGCCCAGGCGATCGAGGCGGCGCGGATCGCCCACGCCTCGTGGTCGCGTACCCCGTGGACTTCGCGTCAGGCGATCTTTCTACGCGCCGCGGAGCTGCTGGCCGGCAAGTACCGACCGATCCTCAACGCGGCGACGATGCTCGGGCAGTCCAAGACCGTCCACCAGGCGGAGATCGACGCGGCCTGCGAGAGCATCGATTTCCTGCGCTGGAACTGCCACTTCGCGTCGCAGATCTACGCCACCCAGCCGGTCTCGTCGCCCGGAACCTGGAACCGCAGCGAGGCGCGCCCGCTGGAGGGCTTCGTGTTCGCCGTGACGCCCTTCAACTTCACCTCGATCGCGCTCAACCTGCCGACGGCGCCCGCGCTGCTCGGCAACACCGTGGTGTGGAAGCCCGCGGCGAGCGCGCTCTACTCGGCGTGGCAGATCATGCAGCTGCTGCGCGAAGCCGGGCTCCCCGACGGGGTGATCAACCTCGTGACCGGTTCGGCGCGGGCGATCGGCGACGCGGCGCTCGGCAGCCCCGAGCTGGCCGGAATCCACTTCACCGGCTCCACAGAGGTCTTCCACGGCATGTGGCGCACCGTCGGTGAGCGGATCGGAACCTACCGCGGCTACCCGCGCCTGTGCGGCGAGACCGGCGGCAAGGACTTCATCCTCGCCCACCCGACCGCCGACGTGCCGGCGCTGGCGACCGCGATCGTGCGCGGCGGCTTCGAGTTCCAGGGGCAGAAGTGCTCCGCCCCGTCGCGGATCTACGTGCCGGACAACCTCTGGCCGGAGCTGGAGCCGATGCTGGTCGAGATGATCCGCGGGATCACGGTCGGCGATCCGGCGGACTTCACGAACTTCATGGGGGCGGTGATCGATCGCGGGGCGTTCGATAACATCTCGGGCTATCTCGCCCTCGCCCACGACACCGGGAAGGTGCTCGCGGGGGGCTCCGCCGACGGGCGCGAGGGGTGGTTCGTGCAGCCGACGCTGGTGCGGGTGGACGATCCGAAGCACCGCCTGATGCAAGAGGAGATCTTCGGGCCGGTGGTCACGCTGTACGTCTATCCGGCCGCGAAGTGGAGCGAGACGCTGCGCCTGGTCGACGAGACGTCGCCCTATGCCCTCACCGGCGCCGTGTTCGGGCGGGATCGCGCCGCGCTGGACGAGGCGACCCGGGTGCTGCGCGACGCGGCGGGCAACTTCTACCTGAACGACAAGCCGACCGGCGCGGTGGTGGGCCAGCAGCCGTTCGGCGGCGCGCGCGCGTCGGGGACCAACGACAAGGCGGGCAGCGTGATCAACCTGTGGCGCTGGGTGAGCGCGCGAACGATCAAGGAGAACTTCGCGCCGCCCTCGGACTGGCGCTACCCGTTCATGAAGGAGCCGTAGGTTTTTTTTGGTGGTATGGATGGAGCCATGAGCACGAGGCCGCCCCCCCCGCCGGGCTCCGAGCGTCGCCGGCACCCGCGTCACGAGAACCTCTTCGCGTCGGTGCAGATCTTCCTCGGCGACGAGACGCTGGTGATGGCGGTGAAGAACCTCTCCCTCGGCGGCGTCGCGCTTTCCGCCGAGCCGGCGAGTCTCGCCGCGTTCGCCATCGGCTCGCACTTCGACACGATGATCTTCGACGCCAGCGACGAGAACGTGTCGCCGGTGCGGGTGCGCGGGCAGGTGGTGCGGCTGGATCGGGAGGGGCTCGCCCTGATGTGGAGCGACACCGATCCGGCGATCGCCGGGGGCCTGGTGCGCCTGCTCGAGTCGCTGCTGACCAGCCCGCCACGATCGGCCTGAAGGTAGTGAGACTGGCCCCTACCTTCCGGTGAAGCGCGGCTTGCGCTTCTCCGCCAGCGCCGCCAGTCCTTCGCGCGCGTCGTCGCTGCGCGAGGCGATCGCCTGGGCCGCGGCCTCCCACTCCAGGGTCGCCGCGAGATCCTGATCGAAGGCTCGCTGGAGGCCCTGCTTGGAGAGGGCCATCGCCACCGGAGGGCCTTCCGCGAGGCGTGCGGAGAGCGCGGCGGTCTCCGCTGCGAGCTGCGCCGGATCGACCACCCGGTGGACCAGCCCGATCGCCTCGGCCCGCGCCGCGTCGATGAGGTCGGCGGTCATCACCAGCTCCAGCGCCCGCGCGGGGCCGACGGTGCGCGGCAGGAGGTGCAGGAGGCCGAAGTCGCCGGTCAGCCCGATCCGGTGGAACACCGCGCCGAGCTTGGCGCGCGTCGAGGCGATCCGCAGATCGCAGGCCAGGGCCAAAGAGAGGCCCGCACCGACGCACGCGCCGTCGATCGACGCGATCACCGGCTTCGGCAGTTCGCGCAGGGCGCGGATCACCTGGGCGTCGGCGAGCAGGCGCGCGCGGCGCTCGGCGGGCGGCTGCGCGAGGCGCTCCGGCATCGTCTTCACATCGCCGCCGGCGGAGAAGGTGTCGCTCGCGCCGGTGATCACCACGACGCGCACCGCCTCGTCGCTGGCCGCGGACGCCACGGCGCGCGCCAGCGCCTGCCACTCGGCCGGACCGAGGGCGTTCTTCGCCTCGGGGCGGTCGAGGGTGATGGTCGCCACGCGGTCCGCCGCGTGGTAGCGCACCGACTCGGGCGGGGCGCTCATCGCAGCACCTCGGAGTAGGCCTGCAGCTCCGCGCCGCCCGGCAGCACCAGCACCGCGCTCTCGGCGAGCTGGTCGTCGAAGTCCTCGAAGGTCATCTTCACCTCGCGCCAGTTGTTGGCCGGCAGCCTGTCGAAGTCGGGATCGAGCGCCGGGCCTCCGGCGGGCACGCGCGCGGCGCCTGCGAGGCGTGCGCTGCGGAGGGTCATCGCGGCCGGCTCTCCGGTGGCGTTGGTCACCCGGATCACCAGGGTCAGGCGCGCGGCTTCGGGATCGCGCTCCGCGCCGATGACGGTGTAGCGAACGCCGTGGTCGTTTGCCGGCGTGCGCGCCGGAGCGGCCTGGAGGTAGCGCCGCAGCAGCTGCACGAACCGCGCGTCGGGGGCGAGGCGCGCCAGGCGCTCGACGGCGGGAAGGCGCTCGCACAGGTCGGGATGGCGCCCCGGGGCGCTCGGCGGAGTGGGGTCGCGCCAGCGCCCGTGAGCGCCCTGCTGGCGCAGGAGATCGATCGCGAAGCGGGCGCTTGCGGGCTCCGTGAGCGACGCCAGCGCGGCCACCGCGTAGCCGGCGGACTCCGTCGCGCCGGGCAGGTAGGCCGGCCGGCCGGCGAGCATCGCAAGGAGCGCGCTATCCACCTCGGGCGGCAGCACGCGGGCGACGAGCAGATAGCGCGCGAGGGCGGTCGCCTCCTCTTGCAGGGCGAGCTTCCGCAGCGACTCCAGGGCGCCCGCCGGGAAGACCGGATCGTCGCTCCCCGTCGGCGTGGAACAGAGCGCGGCATCGACGGCGGACATCACGACGCGGTACTCCGGCGAGGAGGCGACGCCCCGGCGCGTGACATCCTCGCGCGGGGTGGCCTTCAGGGCGGCGAGGAGCTGGGCGCGCCGCGCGGCACCGGCGAGGTCCAGGGGGTCGATCGCCGCGTCGTGCGACGGCCTGGAGGCATCGTGAGCTGCTGAAACGGGAACCGGGATCGCTCCTCGATCGCGCGGCGCGACGGCGATCGGCTGCTCGCCCATTCCCACCAGGGCCGCGCCACCGACGACACCGACGGCGAGGGTGATCAACGCGACCCCCACGATCTGCCGATTTCCGCGCCGCTGGGCGGGCGGATCGAGCCTTGTCGTGGTCGCCGCGCCGCGCGGGGGGCCGGCCTCGCGCGGCGCCTCCAACCGTCGCTGGTCGCGCTCTGTGTCGGCCAGCGCCGGCGATCGCGGCTCGCCGTCCCCATCGTCGAGGGCGTCCTCGGTCTCCGTCGGGAAGGGGCGGCGCGGCGCAACCCGCAGGACGAACGCCCCGAGATCCTCGCGGCTGAAGCCGGGCGCGTGCTCGCCAAGGAACAGCGTGAGGTCGCGCGCGAGGTCGGCCGCCCGCTCGTAGCGCGCCTCCCGGTCGCGGGCGAGCGCCTTCAGGACGATCCGGTCGAGCTCGGCCGGCACCCCGGGTGCGCGCGCCGACGGCGGCGGGAACTGCGCGCGCTTCACCTGGTCGACCACCGCCGCGGGGTTGTCACCGTCGACCAGCGGGCATCCGGTGAGCGCCTCGTGGAGCACCACGCCGAGCGCGAAGAGGTCGGAGCGCCCGTCGAGCGGCTCGCCCGTGATCTGCTCGGGCGACATGTAGCGCAGCTTGCCCATCATCGCCCCCGACGAGGTCTGCGGGGCGAGGCGGTCGATCTGGGCGGTCACCTTGGCGATCCCGAAGTCAGCGATCTTCACCTCGCCGGCGTAGCTGAGCAGGATGTTCTGCGGGGACACGTCGCGGTGGACGATCCCGAGCGGCCGCCCACGGGCGCTGCGGGCATGGGCCCAGGCCAGGCCGCGCGCCGCCTCGGCGACGATGAACGCAGCGCGATCCGCCCCGAGCGGCTCCCCGGCGCGGCGCGCGGCCTCCTCCAGCCGCCCGAGGTCGACCCCCTCGACGAACTCCATCGCCAGGTAGTAGCTGCCGTCGACCTCGCCGAAATCGAACACCTGGGCGATGTTCATGTGGGTGAGCCCGGCGACCAGGCGCGCCTCGTCCATGAAGCGCCGCACGAACTCCGGCAGGGCGCAAAAGGACGGCAGGATCCGCTTCAGGGCGATGGTCTTCTCGAAGCCTCCCGGCCCGCGCAAAAGGGCGCGGTAGACCTCGGCCATCCCGCCGGCCGCCACCCGATCGACCAGCAGGTACTTGCCGAAGGGGAGGGGCTCCATGGGGCCGGCGAGTATAGCACCGCGACGGTGAGCGGGCCGGGCCCCGGCGCCCGGCGACGGCGGTTGACGCCCCGGGCGTTTGCGGGCGTACAATCGCGTCATGAGGCTGCGACGTTGGACGGTTCTCCTGGCGATGGTCGTGGCCGGGTGCGGCGATTCGGGCGAGGCCCCGGATGGCGCCGATCCCGAAGGCGGGTTGCCAGGCGACCTGGCGCGGGCGGATCAGGCGGGGCGCGATCTTGCCGTCTCCGGCGGCAGCGACGCGGCGAGCGACGGGGCGAGCGACGATCTGGCGATCGATGATCTCACGGCCGATGACCTCGCCTCCGTCGGGGATCTCGCGACGGAGGTCGACGCCGCGAGCGCCGACCTCGCCGGGCCCGTCGTCGATGCCGCCGCGGCCGTCGATCTGGCGAAGGGGCCCGATCTGGCGAGCCCGCCCGACCTCACCTTCCTCCCCGATCTCGTCAACGCGGCCTGCGGCGTCGCCGGGAAGCCCTGCTGCAATGGCAATCAATGCCTCGCGCCGCTGACCACCTGCATCGGCGGCTCCTGCCAGGCCTGCGGCGCCCTCAACAAGCTGTGCTGCGCCAACAACGCCTGCGGGGGCGGCCTGGTGTGCAACGGCAACTCCTGCCAGCAGTGCGGCGCAGCCAACCAGCTGTGCTGCGCCAACAAGGTGTGCGGCGTCGGTCAGTCGTGCGTCGGGAACTCCTGCCAGCCGTGCGGAAACGTGAATCAGATCTGCTGCGCCAACAGCGCCTGCGGCAACGCCCAGACCTGCCTGAACGGCGTCTGCCACGCCTGCGGCAACGTCAACCAGTTCTGCTGCGCCAACGGCGCGTGCGGCCTCAGCCAAGCATGCCTGAACAACATCTGCCAGCCGTGCGGCAACATCAATCAGTTCTGCTGCGCGAACGCCAAGTGCGGCGCCAGCCAGGTCTGCAACAACAACAACACCTGCCAGCCCTGCGGCGGGCTCAATCAGCTCTGCTGCGCCGCCAACGCCTGCGGCAACGGCACCGTCTGCAGCAACAAGTTCTGCGTCGCCTGCGGTGGCCAGAACCAGCCCTGCTGCGCCAACGGTGTGTGCACCGATCAGCACACGCTGTGCGGCGGCAACAGCACCTGCATCCCGTGCGGCAGCAAGGGGCAGCCCTGCTGCGCCAAGGCCTGCTTCGAGAAGGGCACCGACTGCAATCCGGTGCTCATCCCGCCGACCTGCCAGTCCTGCGGTGGCAACGGGCAGATCTGCTGCCTCGGGATGTGCCCGGACAGCACCAACAAGAAGTGCGTGAACAATCTCTGCTCCTGATCGGCGCCCCGTGGGATACTGGACTCCGTCGTGCAGCTCTCCGCGGCGCATAGGCTGGTCCTCCGGCGGGTGAAGCTCCTCGCCCCGCTCGGCGACGGCGACTTCGAGGCGCTGATGATGTTCCTGCGCGCCCGCAGCCTGTCCGCCGGCGAGCTCCTGTTTCGCCAGGGCGATCCCGGCGAGACCATGGTCATCGTCGGGGAGGGCAGCCTGGCGGTGCGGGTACGGCGCGCGGGCGGCGAGGAGGTGCTGGTCGCCGAGATCGGGCCCGGCGAGGTGGTCGGCGAGATGGCGTTCATCGATCCCGCGGCGCGCACCGCCAGCGTCGTCGCGGTCGAGCGGGCGACGGTCTACGAGCTCTCGCGCGACGGCCTTTCCACCCTCCGGCGCGCC
>SHYY01000179.1 GCA_009692555.1 Myxococcales bacterium | reverse complement strand
CGACGAGGCTCCGCCGAGGAGGATGCCCGATAACATGCGGCGAGCCGAGCGAAGCGAAGGTGAGATGCTCCGACGAGGCTCCGCCGAGGAGGATGCCCGATAACATGGAGCGCGAGCTGGAAGATCTGACCGTCGAGGAGCTGCGCCTGCGCGCGACGGCGCTGGGCGTGCTAGCGACGGCCGGGATGGGCCGGGAGGCGCTGCTCGCGGCGCTCGCCCAGCCCGTGCCTTCGCCGCCGGCGGCCTCGTCGTCGATCGTGCCGGTCCGTCCGGTGGAGGCCGATACCGAGACGATGGCGCGCCTCTACCTGCAGCAGGGGCGGCCCGAGCGCGCCGCCGAGATCTACCGCAAGCTGCTCGCCATCGAGCCCCAGGACGCTGCGCTGCGCGAGCGCCTCGTCCTCGCCGAGGACGCCATCCTCGCCGACGCCGCCAGGGAGGCCGATCAGGCCCGCGGTGGACGCGCCGCACCGCCTCCCGGGATCCACCCACCACCGCCTGCGCGCGCGCAGGAGCCGCACGGGATGCTCGATCTCGAGGAGCTGCCCGACGGGTACGGCGTCGACGAGTGCGAGCTGATCGTTCGCGACCCCTACCACCTCTTCGCCTACTGGGAGGTCACCGATGGTGGGCTCGGCGATGCGCGCCGCCACCTCGGCGACGAGGCGGGCGACGCGAAGCTGGTCCTCCGCATGTTCGTCACCCATCCCGGCGAGCGCGGAACGACCCGCGACACGCGCGACCACGCTCTCGATCAGCGCCGCGGTCGCCGCTACCTGCCGGCGCCGAAGCCGGGCCTGCAGGTGCGCGCAGCGATCGGGCTGGTGGCGCGCTCCGGCCTGTTCGCGCCGATCGCCCACTCGGGGGCGGTGCGCATCCCGCCCGCTGAGCCGGCGCCGACCACCGTGCCCGTGTGGATCGAGGTGCCGGCGGCGAGCTCCGCGGGCGGCGATGCCGAGCCGATCCGGGTGCTGCGCGGCGAGGAGGTCCGCGCGCACAGCGAGCGCGGGCTGCCGGCCGCAGGGCGTCCCGCGCCTTCGGCCTTGCCCGCCTTGCCCGGCCGCGACGCCAGCGACGCCAGCGAGCCGGAAGAGGGTCCCGGGAGGCCGACCTCGCCCTGGCGCCGCCGCCCGGGGAGCAGTAGCTGATGTCACGCGGCTACCTGGCCATCGTCCTCCACGCCCACCTCCCGTTCGTCCGCCACCCCGAGCACCGCTACTTCCTCGAGGAGAACTGGCTCTACGAGGCGATCACCGCCACCTACCTGCCGCTGCTCGAGGTGTGGCTCGGCCTGCAGCGTGACGGCGTCCCGTTCCGGGTCACGATGTCGATGTCGCCGCCGCTCTGCTCGATGCTGCGCGACGATGTCCTGAAGCTCCGCTACGCGGGCTACCTCGACCGCCTCCAGCAGCTCGCCAGCGACGAGAAGCGCCGCACCGCCGCCGACCCGACCTTCCATCGCCTGGCCTGCTACTACGCCGAGCGCTTCGCCCGCCTGAAGGCGCTCTACGACGGCATCGACGGCGATATCGTAGGCGCCTACGCGAAGCTCCAGGACGATGGCCTGGTCGAGGTGATCACCGTCGGCGCGACCCACGGCTACCTGCCGGTGATCCGCCAGCCCGAGGCGCGCCGGGCGCAGGTGCAGGTGGCGGTGGAGAGCTACCGCAGGCACTTCGGCCGCCGCCCGCTTGGCATCTGGCTCCCCGAGTGCGGCTACGCCGAGGGCGTCGACCGCCTGCTCGCCGACGCCGACCTCCGCTACTTCTTCACCGACGCCCACGGGATCCTGAACGCGCGCCCGCGCCCGCCGCTCGGGCTGCACGCGCCGGTGTTCACGCACTCGGGGGTGGCCGCCTTCGGGCGCGATCTCGAGTCGTCGAAGCAGGTGTGGTCGGCCAACGAGGGCTACCCGGGCGACGCCGCCTACCGCGATTTCTACCGCGATATCGGCTTCGATCTACCGCTCGCCAACGTCGGGCCCTACGTCCACCCCGACGGGATCCGCATCCACACCGGATTCAAGTACCACCGCGTGACCGGGGCCAGCGTCGACCTCGCGGACAAGCTGCCCTACGACCCCGAGATTGCGCGCGAGCGGGCGTCGATGCACGCGGCGAACTTCCTTTACAACCGCGAGAAGCAGATCGATCACCTCGCCTCTCAGATGGACAGGAAGCCGCTGGTGGTGTCGCCCTACGACGCCGAGCTGTTCGGCCACTGGTGGTTCGAGGGGCCGCTGTTCCTCGACTTCCTGGCGCGAAAGATCGCCGCCGACCCGCGCACCGTCGAGCTCAGCACCGCGGCGGACTACCTGCGGGAATACCCGGTGAACGCCGCGGCCGACCCCTCCCCGTCGTCGTGGGGCGACGGCGGCTACTCCGCGGTGTGGGTCGACTCCACCAACGACTGGATCTACCCGCACGTCCATCACGCCGAGGGGCGGATGCACGACCTCGCCCTGCAGTACCGCGGGGGCGCCGACAATCTGCATCGCCGCGCGCTCAATCAGGCGGGCCGCGAGCTGCTCCTGGCGCAGTCGTCGGACTGGGCCTTCATCATGAAGACAGCGACGGCGGTGCGGTACGCCTGCGACCGCGTCAAGGCACACCTCGCGCGCTTCCGGCGCCTCGACCGCGAGCTCTCCGCCGGCTGGATCGACGAGCGCTGGCTGGCCGATCTCGAGTGGCGCGACAACATCTTCCCGGAGCTCGACTACCGCGTCTGGGCGTAGCTCGCCGCACCGGGGATCACCAGACGGTGCGGACGCCCCGCCAGGCACGAAGCACCCGGTCCTTCGTCACCAGCGGCGCCTTCCGATCGAGCGCGCTCGCCACGATGATCCGATCCGCCGGATCGCCATGCATGCCGTCGCCGAGCTGCGCCGCGGCAATCGCCACCTCGGGAGAGAGCGCCAGGAGCGTGATGCGCGGCTGGGAGAGCGCCTGCTTGATCCACAGCGCGACGTCGCGATCGAGCGTGAGCCTCCCTTTCACCACCAGCATCGTCACCTCCCACGGACTGATCGCGGAGACCCCGATCTCCTCCGCGCCGTCGATGAGGGCGCGGGCACGCCGCGAGAGGCGCGCTGGCGCGGCCAGCCACCAGATCCACGCGTGGGTGTCGAGCAGGATCACCTGGCCGCGTCCCAGGGGACGTCGACCGGGGAGATCAGGTCGCTCTCGGCGAGCACGCTGCCGCGAAGGTCGGGAACCTCCTGGTCGTCGACGGGAACGATCTTCGCGACCGGCTTGCCCCGCTTGCTCACCACGATCGGCTGCCCGGTGGCCGCCACGTCATCGAGCAGCGCGAGGCACTTCGCCTTGAACTCGCCCGCTGGAATGACCCGCGCTCTTCTCACCATGGTCATCAGCCTATGGTCATAAGGGCTGGGCGTCAAGCCGATCGTCACTTCTTGAAGGCGGCCCGCAGCGCGGCGACCCCGCCCTTGACCCGCCCGAAGAGGTCGCGCCGGTAGAGGAGATCCAGCACGCCGCGGGTGCGGGCATAGTCGTGGTCACCGACGGGGTAGAGCTTGACCGGCTGGTGCAGCGGGAAGCGATCGCGCATCACGGATCTTGCATTGCAGCAGGCGCGGATCCCCTCGCGGCCGTTGAGCCGCCCGAAGCCGGAGCCACGCACGCCGCCGAAGGGGAGCGCGTTGGCCATGTAGGCGAGACCGAAATCGTTCACCACCGTCGAGCCGGCCACCAGGCGATCGCAGAAGCGACGCGCGCGCGCCGGGTCCCTGGTGAACACCGTCCCGCCCAGGCCGAACTCGCTGTCGTTGGCGCGGGCGATCGCCTCCTCCTCGTCGCGCACGATGGCGATCGCCATCACCGGGCCGAAGGTCTCCTCGCGCGCGATCGCCATCGTGGCGTCGACCCCGTCGAGGATCGTCGGCGGGTAGAACTGACCCGCCCCGCGCCGGCCGCCGAGGAGCAGCCGCGCGCCCTTCTGCACCGCGTCGTCGACCAGCCGCTGCACGAGATCGAGCTGGCCGGGCATGGTCATCGCGCCGAGGTCGACGATCGCGCCTGCGAGGGGCGGTCCCTGGCGCAGCGACGAGGCGGCCCGCAGCACCTCCTCGACGAAGCGGTCATGAATCGCCTCGAACACGTAGATCCGCTCGGCGGCGAGGCACATCTGCCCCGACGAGATGAACACCCCGGCGAGGGCGGCGTGGACCGCCTGCGGGAGATCGGCGTCGTCGCAGACGATCATCGGATCCTTGCCGCCGAGCTCGAGGATCGCCGGCGTGAGCGTCTCGGCGCACTGCTTCAGCACCCGCCGTCCGTTGGGCATCGAGCCGGTGAAGATGATCTTGTCGACGCCGGAGTTGCACAGCGCGGCCCCGGTCTCGGCGTAGCCGGTGACGATCTGAATGAGGTCGGTGGAATGGCCGGTCTCGTGGAGCACGTCGTCGACCAGCTTCTGGAAGCGGGCGGCCGACCAGGAGGTCCACTCCGAGACCTTCACCACCACCGCGCAGCCCGCCATCAGCGCCGGGATGGTCGGCCCGAGGATGTTCTGGAGCGGGAAGTTCCACGGGCAGATCACGCCGATCACCCCGAGGGGCGGGTACTCGATCGTCGCCACCTTGTGCAAGAGCAGGCCGGGCGAGACGCGCTCGGGGGCGAGGTCGCGTTCGCCGGTGGCGATGGTGTGACGGAGCTTCTCGCAGAGCGGCCAGATCTCGCCGAGCAGCGCGTTCTCGCGCGTCTTTCCGGAATCCCGGCAGATCACCTCGACCAGATCGTCGGCCTCGTCGAGCAGCTTCTCGAGGAGCCGCCCGAGGACGCGCCGCCGCTCCGCGAACGGCGTCTTGCCCCAGCTCTCCTGCGCCCGCTTCGCGCGGCGCACCCGGGCGCGCACCTCTTCGGGGGAGACCACCGCCACCTCGCCCAGTGACATACCGGTGGCGGGATCGTGGCAGGGGATCGGCGATGACGCGGCGATCCGGGTCGGAACGGGGCGCGGGATCTGCGTTTCCATGGCGCGGAATCTAGTACAGCGACGGCCGCGAGGATAGACGAAGGGTGCTTAACAGCGGAGGGGGCCCTCTTGCTGGCTCTTGCTCGTCACGTAGTCGTAGTCGTAGTCGTAGTCGTAGTCGTCCCGTCCGCAGCGACGGCAATCGAACTTCCTCCCGCAACAAAGTCCTCCTGCCAACCGACCCCCCTGGCCACGCAGGAGGATGCCCCTGCTGGCCGACCAGAAGCTCGACGTCTATCGCCGCGCCATCGAGTTCCTCGCCCTTGCGTCGCAGATCGCGATGAGCGCCCCCAGGGGGAACTCGTTTCTCGCCGAAGAGCTCAATCGTGCGGCGCTCTCCATCCCCTGGAACATCGCCAAGGGAGCGGGCCGCTTCGGAGCGCCGGATGGCGCCCGCTTCTACAGCATCGCCCGGGGCTCCGCGCTGGAGTGCAAGGCGATCGTGGATGCCTTTGCGGTCCTGCAACTCGCCTTGGAAGACACTCCGCGACAGGCCATGGAGTTGCCGACCCGCATCGTGGAGATGCTCACGCGCTTGTGCCGGAGAGGTGATCCCCCGCGCGAGAGTGCCCCTGAATCGACTACGACTACGACTACGACTACGTGAGCGGAGGGACCCCCTTCTCCGTTAAGCACCCGCCCACTCCCGGGCGTTTGACGCCCTTCCCCCGAGGACGTACGCTCGGCGAGGTCGCTCATGCACCTCCCACGTCTCGCGCGCGTCCTTGCCTGCCCGCTGGTCTTCGCGGGCTGCGGCGTCGCCCGCGGCCCGGGTGTCGCCGATGCCGGGGTGCAAGACGCGCCCTCCGAGCCGCCCGACCTGGGCACGCCGGCGTGCGAAGGGCTGCGCTGCTTCCAGATCGATTGCGGAAAGGGCCAATCGACCACCATCTCGGGGCGGGTGACCGCGCCCAACGGCAAGGACCCGATCTACGACGCGATCGTCTATGTGCCGAAGGACATTCCCGAATTTCCGCCAATGGTCCAGTGCGAGGTGTGCAGCGAGCCGATCGGAGGGCCGCCGATCGTCGGCACGCCAACAAAGATCGACGGCTCCTTCGTGCTCGCCAATGTCCCGGCGACCCACCATGTGCCGGTGATCGTCCAGAAGGGGCGCTTTCGCCGCATCCAGTATCTCGACATCAAGCAGTGCGCCGATAATCCCATGACCGCGGAGCAGGCGCGTCTGCCGAAGAACCAGAAAGAGGGCGATCTCCCACACATCGCCGTCGGAGTGGGAGATTTCGACCAGATCGAATGCGTCCTCCACGCGATCGGGATCGACGCCTCGGAGTTCACCTGGCCGGGCGGCAACGGCGCGGTGCACCTCTACAACAACTCCGACCTCCTGCCCAAGGCCAACACGCTCGGCGACCTGCTCCAGGACGCTGCCCGGATGGCGCGCTACAACATGCTGTTCATCGGCTGCGCCATCCCGACCTTCGCCGGGCTCCCCAACAAGGCGAAGGTGAAGGCCAACCTCTTCAATTACGTTAATACCGGCGGGCGTTTGTACGCCACCGATTACTCCTACGACTACCTGGAGCAGGTGCCTCAGTTCGCCCCGTACATCTATTTCGACGGCGGCGGCGACATGACCCTTCCGCAGCCGTCGGGCGCCGCCCAGGGCATCTGGGACGGGGCTCCGATCGCCGGCACGGTGACCGACCCGACGCTGATCACCTGGCTGAAGGCCCTCGGCAAGACGCAGAAGGGCGAATTCCAGATCCAGTCGTCCTACGCGCTGGCGCTGGCGACCGCCAAGGACCAGAAGGCCTTCCCCTCGACCACCTGGGTGCGCGGGATCGTCAAGGGCGTCGACCGACCGCACAGCGTCACGTTCGATTACAATCAATGCGGAAAGGTCTTGTGGAGCTCCTACCACACGCGCGAGCCGGGCGGCTCGTCGGGAATCTTCCCGAACTACTGCCTCTCCAATCCCAAGAATCCCGACTCCATGATCGCGCAGGAGAAGATCCTGGAATTCCTGATCCTGCAGATCTCCGGCTGCGTGAACATGATCGGCTGAGCGATCAGCGCCTCCGCGCGCGCGCCGCCACCGCGTCCAGCGCGCGCTGCCAGAAGTAGTAGCCGACCGCCTCGCGCTCCACTCCCGGCCCGTACAGGCGGACCGCCGCGAGGTGCAGCAGCGACGGGAGCAGCGACGGAAGCAGCGCGGGATCGAGCCTCCCCCGGAGCGTGGCGAGACGGACGTCGTGGGCGCGAAAGAGCGACGTGGCGGCGTCGCCCTCCGAGCCGCCACCGTCGGAGAGCAGCCCCGCGGCGAGCGGACCCTGGCGCTCGCGGTAGGCCGCGGCGAGCGGATCGGGCGCACTCGGATCGGGGCGCAGGACCCTCGCGACGCGCTGGCGCGACCGGCCCGCGAGCCCGCGCCGCTCGTCGAGCGTGAGCCCCAGCCCGCGGGCGAGCGCGTCGGCGCTGCGGGCGAGGAGATCGATCGCCGGCGGCCGCAGGTCGGGATCGAGCGCCAGCAGATCGCCACACAGCGCGCTGTCGGACTCGAAGATCGCCTCGCACACCGCCATCGCCGCCGGCCCGCCGTAGCGGCCGATCTCCTTGCGATACTCCGCCGTCTCCACCGCCGCCAGGTCGCCCGCCGCGCGCGCCTCGTCCAGCGCCTTTTGCAGCTGCCGCAGGGCAGCGCGGGAGGGCTTCCGCAAGCGCAGCCGCAGGTGGTGCCGCTCCGGGGCGTCGACGTAGCGGAGGAAGAACCAGCCCGCCAGATCGCCGCGCGATCGGGCGGCGCGGATCACGGGCAAGAGGGTGAGCAGCAGGCGGTCCGCGCGATCGGGCGCGCCGAACAGCTTCCAGGTGAGCCAGTCCGTCGCCACCTCGTTCGGCACGCAAGGCGGCACCGGCCCGGGCGCGCGCTCCGGCGACGGGAACAAGACCGCCACCACCGCCTCCACCCGGCGCCCTCCCAGGTCCGCCAGGCGGTCCAGCGGCGGCCAGATCTCGTGGACTCGCGCCGCCTCGCCGGCCTCGTCGGCAGCCCGCACCAGCTCGCCCGGCGCCTCTGCGCTGCCCAGATCGATCGGAAGCAGGCGGTCTTCGAGCCCGATCTGGACCTGGCGCGGAATTCTTTTGCGTTTGCACCAAGCGGCGATCGCGCGCCGCCCCTTGCCCGCCCGGCACGCGGCCACCAGATCGCCGTCCACCCTCCAGCTCGCGGGCGCCACAACAAAGCCGTCCACCGAGATCCGCGGGAGCCTCTCGAGCGCCGCGAGCGGACCGAGATGGAGCGCCCAGGGCGCCACCGCGCGCTGCAGGCTCCACCCGACCAGCAGCCGGTGCACGCCGTCCTCAGCGACGGTGGTCGATCGGATCCGCGAGGCCTGGCGCGGGCACATCGCGCGCCCGTCTCGCCGGCGCAACCCGAGCGCCGAAGGGGCGCCGCTCACGCCCTCGCTGGCGAGATCCGCCCCGAGGACCAGCTCCAGATCGGCCGGACGGATCACCTCGCCTTCGGCCGGCCAGGTCGAGAGCGCCAGCGTCGCCGCGCGCAGCGAGGGATGGGCCGCCACGTCGGCCACCGCCGCCGAGGGAGCGTAATCGAGATCCACCGCCTCCACGCCTGGCAGCACCTCCGCCTCGGCGGCGCGTAGCTCCGCGAACGCCTCGGCGAGCGGTGCCAGCGCCGCTGCAAAACGCCCCCAGGTGGCGCCTGCGGGGCCGTGCAGGCCAAGCAGCCAGTCGGTCCCCGGCGGAGCGCGCGGCGGCTCGCGGCAAGGCATGAGGATGAGCTCGCAGGTCGGTGGGAGGTCGCCGGCCGGCGGAAGGGCACCCTCCAGCTCCGCGCCGGAGAGCGCCACCACCCCGCTGTCGGCCGAAGCGGCCAGCTTCTCGACCAGCAGCCGGAGCAGCGCCGCCGGGAGCGACGCCACGCCGGCGGTGGGTCCCGGGGGAAGGGTCGGCAGCTCCTCCGCGAGCGGCGATGCCGCCTCCCCGAACCCGACGCCGTGGCGACCGAGAGCAAGCGCCGCGAGATCAACCGCCCCCGGCTCCCCCTGCTCGATCAGCGTCCGCACCGCGTCGTCGAGCGCGGGCGAGGTGGCGCGCTCCCAGGTCGTCGGACCCAGTGCGGCGAGCAGCCGAAACAGCAGCGGCGCGACCTCCGCGGCCCGCTCCACCGCGGCGCGCGAGAGCACACACGACGACGGCAGGTGCTCGAGCACACCGGTCAGCCCGCCCGTTGCCGTTGCCGTTGCCGTTGCCGTTCCCGTTGCCGTTCCCGTTGCCGTTCCCGTTGCCGTTGCCGTTGCCGTTCCCGTTGCCGTTCCCGTTGCCGTTCCCGTTGCCGTTCCCGTTGCCGTTCCCGTTGCCGTTGCCGTTCCCGTTGCCGTTGCCGTTCCCGTTGCCGTTCCGGGCAGGCGGTCGATTTCGTGTTGCAATTGCATAATATCACTCGCGAGGCTTGGTGCGCTCGCGTCATGAACTCGCGCGAGGCGGGCCGAAAGCTCCACCAGCGCCTCCAGGCAAGCGGGCGGCGGCGCGAGGCGACGAAGGCGGGCGATCCCCTGCGCTGCCGCAGGCGGCCCGATCAGCGACGGCCCCAGGTCGGACGACAGGAGGCCGCCATCGAGGAGCTGCAGCAGGTAGTCGTCGACCGCCGCCGGATCATCGATCCCCGACGCCTCCTCCGCGGCGGCGCGCACCACCGCCCACGGCCGCCACTCCCCGCAGGCCGCCAGCACCGCTCCCAGGAGTGGATCGATCGTCGCTCGCTCCACGACCGCCTCCGCCCCCTCGCCGGGACCGAGCCAGATCGCGCGATCCCCGTCCGAGAGCAGCGACGGCGCCTGCCGGAGCGAGGTCTGCTCCCGCACCTCCGGCTCGTCGAGCAGCGCCCGCGTCAGCCCGGCCACCGTCGCCCACGAGAGGTCGAGGTGGACCCGCGAGCCGGCCGTACAGATGCGCGTGCGCCCCCCGAGCACCCCCACCGACACGCCCGCCAGCAGCCCCGCCGGCGTCGGGCGAAAACCCATCCGGGCCCGGTAGCGCGCCCGCGCCCGCGCCCCCTTGTCCCCCTCTCCGATCCCAGGCGCCGCCAGCGCGATCGCCGCTCGCACCTGTGCCCGCTGGGCCCGCTCCGCCGCTCCATCCTCCCCGGCCACGGCGACGGGTAGCGCCGGCGCGCGGAGCAGGAAGTGAGGCACGATCCGCGCTTTTTTGATTGAAATTTCCACCGATCTGGCTATCTTGCGCCGCCCCCTCTCTCCCGAGGGGACCACCGGAATCCCGGTGCAGCGACGCCCCTACAAGGAAATTCGCACTCCATGGCGCAGATCGATCAGGTACGGAACATCGGCATTTCGGCCCACATCGACTCGGGCAAGACGACGCTCACCGAGCGCATCCTCTACTACACCGGCAAGATCCACAAGATCGAGGAGGTGCGCGGGAAGTCGGGCGTCGGCGCGAAGATGGACTCGATGGATCTCGAACGCGAGAAGGGCATCACCATCCAGTCCGCCGCCACCTACTGCATCTGGGGCGACTTCAACATCAACATCATCGACACCCCCGGCCACGTCGACTTCACCATCGAGGTCGAGCGCGCGCTCCGCGTCCTCGACGGCGCGATCCTGGTGCTCGACTCGGTGGCGGGCGTGCAGAGCCAGTCGATCACCGTCGACCGGCAGATGAAGCGCTACAAGGTCCCGCGGCTCGCGTTCGTGAACAAGATGGACCGCCCGGGCGGCAACTTCTTCCGCGTGATCGGGATGCTGAAGGAGAAGCTCGGCCACAACGCCGTCGCTGTGCAGATGCCGATCGGCGCCGAGGACAAGTTCGTGGGCGTGATCGATCTGCTCGCGATGCGCGCCTTCTACTACGACGGCCCGAACGGCGAGGATGTGCGCGAGGAGGCGGTGCCGGCCGACCTGGAGGTGGAGGCGTGGCAGCATCGCCACCACCTGGTGGAGAAGTGCGCCGACTTCGACGACGGCCTGATGGAGAAGTTCCTCGACGGCAAGGAGCGCGAGGTCACCGCCGCCGAGCTCACCGCCGTGGTCCGCCGGGCGACCATCGCCCTCAAGCTGATCCCCGCGCTGTGCGGCTCCGCGCTCAAGAACAAGGGCGTGCAGCAGCTTCTCGAGTCGGTGTGCCGCTTCCTGCCGACGCCGACCGAGGTCGAGAACCTCGCCTTCGATCAGAACGACAACGAGAAGCAGGTCATCCTCGAGTCGAACCCGGCGAAGCCGTTCGTCGGCCTCGCCTTCAAGCTCGAGGACGGGCGCTACGGGCAGCTCACCTACATGCGGGTCTACCAGGGCGCCCTCACCAAGGGCGACTTCATCATCAACAACTCGGCGGGCGGCAAGAAGGTGAAGGTGCCCCGCCTCGTTCGCATGCACTCCGACGAGATGAACGACATCACCGCGGCGACGGCGGGCGACATCGTGGCGCTGTTCGGCGTCGACTGCGCCTCGGGCGACACGTTCACCGAGTCGAAGATCGCCTACACCATGCAGTCGATGCACGTCCCCGACGCGGTGATCTCGCTCGCCGTCAAGCCGAAGGACAAGGAGGGCGAGGTCAACTTCTCCAAGGCGCTCAACCGCTTCACCAAGGAGGACCCCACCTTCCGCGTGCACCGCGACGAGGAGTCGGCGCAGACGATCATCTCCGGGATGGGCGAATTGCACCTCGACATCTACATGGAGCGCATCAAGCGCGAGTACGGCTGCGAGGTCGAGTCGGGCCAGCCGCAGGTCGCCTACCGCGAGACGATCCGGATCAAGGGGCCGTTCAACTACACCCACCGCAAGCAGACCGGCGGGCGCGGCCAGTTCGCGCGCCTCGCCGGCTACATCGAGCCGCTGCCGTCGGACGCGGTGGAGCGCTTCGAGTTCGTCGACGACGTCGTCGGCGGGACCATCCCGCGCGAGTTCATCCCGGCGTGCGAGAAGGGCTTCCTGGAGGCGATCAAGACCGGCACGCTGATCGGGTTCCCGGTGGTCGGCGTGCGCGCGGTGGTCGACGACGGCGCGTCCCACGCGGTCGACTCGTCCGAGATGGCGTTCAAGACCGCCGCGCTGATGGCGTTCCGCGAGGCCTACGAGAAGGCCAAGCCGACCATCCTCGAGCCGATCATGAAGGTCGAGGTCTCGGCCCCGTCGGAGTTCCAGGGCTCGGTGATGGGGCAGATCAACCAGCGACGGGGAATCATCATCGGCAGCGAGAACCAGGAGGGCTACCTGATCGCGCAGGCCGAGGTGCCGCTGAACGCCATGTTCGGCTACTCGACCGACCTCCGCTCGGCGACCCAGGGCAAGGGCGAGTTCACGATGGAGTTCCTGAAGTACTCGCCGGTGCCGAAGCAGGAGCAGGAGGAGCTGATCAAGAAGTACCGCGAGAAGAAGGAGAAGGACCGCAAGTAGCGCTGGCCGCCATTTCCTGGTGCAACCGCACCATCTTTTCCCGACCCGATCGACCTCACTGCCATTTCGCCGGGGGCGAGCCCTTGCCTTGCCGTTGCCTTGCCCCGGGTGCTTAACGGAGAAGGGGGTCCCTCCGCTCACGTAGTCGTAGTCGTAGTCGTAGTCGATTCAGGGGCACTCTCGCGCGGGGGATCACCTCTCCGGCACAAGCGCGTGAGCATCTCCACGATGCCGCAGGTTTGAGCTGATCGGTGAGAAACGAGTTCCCCCTGGGGGCGCTCGTCGCGATCTGCGACGCAAGGGCGAGGAACTCGATGGCGCGGCGATAGACGTCGAGCTTCTGGTAGCCCAGCATGGGCATCCTCCTTTGAGGCCAGGGTGGTCGGTTGGCAGGAGGAATTTGTTGCGGGAGGAAGTTCGAT
>SHYY01000178.1 GCA_009692555.1 Myxococcales bacterium | reverse complement strand
CATGGAGTTGCTGACCCGCATCGTGGAGATGCTCACGCGCTTGTGCCGGAGAGGTGATCCCCCGCGCGCGAGTGCCCCTGAATCGACTACGACTACGACTACGACTACGACTCCGTGAGCGGAGGGACCCCCTTCTCCGTTAAGCACCCCCTCAGGGCGGCGACGCGAGGGCGGCGGCGCACGCCTTTCGCTCCTCGCCTTCGGGGAGCGCGGAGAGAGCCCTCGTGAGCGGCTCACGCGCCTCGTCACGCCGCCCCTGGGCGACGAGGGCTCGGCCGAGGAGAGCGCTGCACTGGGGCTGGTCTCCGAGGCTGGAGAGGCAGGCCCGCGCGGACTCGGCGGCGGCCACGGGATCACCCGCGAGCAGGGCCGTGCGGGCCACCTCGTAGTGGAGGCGCGGGCTGTCCGCCGCATCGGCCGCCAGGCGACGGAAGACGGCCGCCGCCTCTCCCATGCGGCCATCGCGCTCGGCGATCTGCGCGGTCAGGCGGAGCGTCAACGGATCGTCCGGAGCGTCGGCGCGCGCGGGAGCGAGGTGTCGCCGCGCCCCAGCGAGATCGCCGCGCGCCAGCAGCAGCGCTCCGAGCACCGCATGGCCGATCGCGAACCGATCGAACCGCCGCGCTCCGCGTTCGAGGACGGCGATCGCCTCGTCGCGGCGGCCCAGCGCATCGAGGGCCAGCGCTCGCTCGGTCTCGAGGCCCGGCAGGAGGTGGCCCAGCTTGGCGGCTCGCTCCAGCTCGCGCACCGACTCCTCGAGCTGCCCGTCGTGGAAGAGCACCGCCCCGAGGTTGCCGTGGGCGAGCCCGCACATCGGTTCGAGATCGACCGCGGTGCGCCAGAGGACCACGCGGTTCCGCCACATCGGCTCCTGGAGCCACGAGGCCGCGGCGAGCACCACCGTCGATGCGCCCGCCAGCGCGAGCGCGAGTCGCTGGAAGCGCGCGGGGAGCGCCGCCAGACCCGCCGCGAAGGCGAGGGCGAGCCCGACGCTGGGTACGAGGGCGTAGCGGTCGGCGAAGGTCGCGCTGATCGGGATGATGTGGAGGACCGGCAGCAGCGCGGCGACGAACCAGGCGGCGCCCAGCCAGAGGCCCGCTCGGCGCGTACGGACGCCGAGGAGGATCGCCGTCGCCAGCGCCGCGGTGGTGACCAGCACCTCCGTGGTCGAAGGGTAGACCGGATCGCTGTAGGTCGGGGAGTGGCCGAACAGCGCCAGGCTGATGCGCAGGTAGTCGATCACGAGCGGCGGCGACGCGAACAGCCCGTCCCACACCACGCGCGCGCTGATCGGCCGGTGCCCCACCGCGCCGAGGATCGCGGAGCGCGCCATCACGAAGGCCAGCGCGAGCGCCGCATGTGCGCCGAGCAGCGCCCCGGCCCGCCGCGTCCGCAGCGATGAGAAGCCATGTCGCGCGGCGGCCAGCAGCGCCATCAGCGCCACGGTCGTCACCGCCATCTCCTTGGCCGCGAGCGCCACCGCCGCGAGCCCGACCGACCCGGCGACCCAGGCAGCGGGACGGCGCCCCTCGAGGGCGCGCAGCCCGGCCAGCAGCGACGCCAGCTGGAGCACCAGCGAGAGCTGATCGCCGATCGAGGAGAGGTAGATCGCCGCCTCCACATGGACCGGGGCCGCGGTCCAGGCCAGCGCCGCCGCCAGGGAAGCCCGCCGATCTCCGGTCACCGCGCGCGCGAGCAGGAGGACCAGCACCGAGGCGGAGGCGTAGAGCGCGAGGTTGGCTGCGCGCCAGGGCGCGGGACGGAGGCCGGCCACCTTCGCCAGCGCCCGAAACGCCAGCGTGCGCACCGGGCGCCAGCTGGCGTACTGGAAGGTCTCGTCGCTGGATGCGGTACGCGGGTCGCTGAAGTAGGCGGCGAAGGGCGCGCCCTGCACCACCGCCGGGTTGGTGACGATGTAGTGGTGGTCGTCGATCACGAACTCGTAGTCGAGGGTGCGGGCGTAGAGCGCCGCAGTCAGCCCCGCGAGGGAGAGCAGGGCGATCAGCGTGAAGCGGCGCTCGCTCATGGGAAGAGAACCATCACCGTCGCGGTGATCTACGGTCCACTCCGGGGCCACACCCGGGTGAGCGCGCCAATCGGCGCCATCACCAGCGGGCCGCGATCGTCGGCGTAGAGCCCCTTGTCCGCCTCCGCCAGCGCCACGCTGATGCGATTCGCGAGAACCTTGCTGAAGTTCGGCGGGTGGAAACCAATCTGGTAGACCCTCGGCTCGGCCAGGGAGGTGCCCGCCGTCCAGTTCGCCGCGAGCACTTCGAGCATCTGCGGGCCGGTCATGTAATCGACCAGCGAGCCATTGTCGGGGACCTCGAGCACCGGCACGGTGGGCGGCGGGTCGGGCGACTGGATGTCGCTGGTCGAGGGATAGTAGGGCTGGCTGGTCCTGGTGATCCGATCCCAGTGCGTCGCATTCCACGAGGCGAGCAACGTTCCCGCCCATGACTTCTGGATGGTGTCCGGCGGGAAGGCGCTCGATTCCACGGTGTAGCCGGCGCGGGTGAGGGCGGTCATGGTCCCGCCATCGGTGGTCCAGCCTCCGGCGCGGAATGAGATCGGACGGCCCAGGCCATTTTTCTCCATCAGCTGGGCCGCGCCGCTGAACAGGGCCGCCTGCTCGTCGACCGTGTAGCTCGCGAGCACGACGGTGTAGCCGCTGTCGTCGGTGTCGCTGGCGAAGGCGGGCGCGTTCCGGCAGGCGAGCGGCTTGCCCCCCAGGGTCACCGTCGTGACGAAGTTGCACCACGGGTGAATGTGGAGGCCGATCTCGTCGCCGAACTGATCGCGCTGCCGCTTGATCCATTTCGTATTGACGTCCTTCCGCGCCTGGCTGGTCTTCGGATCCGTGAGCACCCAGGGGCCGAAGAAGTGACTGACGACGAGCCGTGGGTGGCGGACGTGCAGGTCGTCGATGTTGGCGAGGTACAAGTCGGAATTGTCGGAGTTGTCCCAGTCGGCCGACACGACCACATAGAGCGCGTGCGAAACGTGGAAGGTCCGGCTGGCGAATCCGACCCCGGCGCCGTCGGCGGCCAGGAGCGCGACGTGGTCGCCGGTCGCGGCCGAGGGGATCGACGCGCGGAATGTGCCGTCCCCCTGCGATTGCAGTCGCACTCCCCTGCTCCGATCGATCCACGCGTCGACGTAGCCGGTGCCGGGCGGAGCGGTGACCGTGACCTCGTATCGGTCGCCCGGTGTGAGCCCGTCGCCCGCCATCAGCCAGGTTCGGCTCTGCACGACGAACCTCGGATCGTTGGCCGTGGGCGCGGAGGGCGGATCGCCGACGCCCGGCGGACCGGATGCGCCGCAGCCGACGAGGAGCACCGCCAATCCGATCGCCGAAGCGCTTGCCAAAGGGGACCGCATCATCGGGCCATCATACCTGCTCCAGGATCACGTCGCTGATGCCGTCGCCAGTGACCCCGTCGCGTGACTGCGCTGCACCCGCGCGGTACAGTCACCGTCGGATAGGCGAGCCGAGCGACCGCAACACCCACGACGGCGAGACCATGGCCGCCCCGCTGGGATCCACCGCCGGCTCGTCGCCCGGCTCGTCGCTGGGCGCCGCCATCGCCCCCCTCCGCCCCCTCCTCGCGGGGCGCTAGGAGATCCTCGGCCTCGTCGGCCAGGGCGGAATGGGCGTCGTGTACCGCGCGCACGACCGCGAGCTGTCCGAGGTGGTCGCGCTCAAGGTGCTGCGCCGGGAGCTGGTCGCCTCGGCGGACATGCTGGAGCGCTTCCGCCGCGAGGTGAAGCTGGCGCGCCGCATCACCCACCGCAACGTGGCGCGGGTGTTCGACATCGGCGAGGATGGCGGCGAGAAGTTCCTCACCATGGAGTTCGTCGACGGGGAATCGCTGGCCTCGTTGATCGCGCGCGTGCGCCCGCTGCCGATCGCCCGCGCCCTCGAGATCGCGCGTGGGGTGTGCGCGGGCCTCCTCTGCGCTCACGAGGCGGGCGTCGTCCACCGCGATCTCAAGCCCGACAACGTGCTCCTGGCGCGCGACGGCCGGGCGGTGATCACCGACTTCGGGATCGCCCGCGCCGTCGTCGCGGAGGGCGCCCTGCGGACCCAGGCAGGCGCCATCGGGACGCCCGCCTACATGGCGCCCGAGCAGGTCGAAGCGGTGCCCGACATCGACGCCCGCGCCGACCTCTACGCGTTCGGCCTCCTCCTCTACGAGCTGTTCACCGGCGAGCGCGCGTGGCCCGGCGATTCGCCCTTCCTCGTCGCCGCCGAGCGCCTCACCTCGCCCCCGCCGGATCCCACCCGCAAGCGCCCCGACCTGCCGCCCGCGTGCGCCGCGCTGGTCGCGCGCTGCATCATCCGCCGCCGCGAGGACCGCCTGGCCACGGCCGGCGAGCTGCAATCGGCGCTCGCCTCGCTGGTCGCGCCCGCCGCGCCCTCGAAGACGGGAATCACGCCGGCCCCGGCTGCTCCGGCTTCTGCCCCCGCTCCCACCACCGCCCCCCGCGCGAGAAGACCGTGGCGGTGCTGCCCTTCCGCAACGCGGGCCCGCCGCCGACGACTACATCGCCGAGGGGATCACCGACGACCTCATCGACGCGCTCTCGATGACCTCCGGGCTCAAGGTCCGGGCGCGTGGCGCCGTGCTGCGCTTCAAAGGCGCCGAGCGCGACCCGCGCGAGATCGGCAGCGAGCTCGGGGTGCAGGTGGTCGTCGAGGGATCGGTGGGGCGCGCCCGCGGCGATGTGCGCGTGAGCGTGCGGCTGATCGGAGTCGCCGACGGGTTCCAGGCGATCAACGACGAGGCGGCGCGCGCGATCGCCCTGGCCGTCACCCTCGAGCGGGACGCCCCCGCGCGGGAGGCCCCGGAGAACCCGCTCGCCGTCGACCTCTACCTCCGCGCGCGCAACGAGTACCGCAAGTTCTGGGCCTCGCACCAGCAGGCCGCGGCGTCGCTGTTCGACCAGGCGCTCGCGCTCAGCCCCGACGACCCGATGATCCTCTCCGGGCGGGCGATGGCGTTGTCGCGGCTGTTCCACTTCACGGGCGAGGGCGGCGACGAGGCGCGGACGGCGGCGGAGCGGGCGGTGGCGATGGGCCCCACGCTCGGCGAGGCGCGGCTGGCTCTGGCGATCTCGCACCTCCAGGGCCGCGATGCCCCCGGGGCGGTGCGCGAGCTCCGGCAGGCGATCGCGCGCAACCCGGGCCTGGCCAAGGCGCACGGCACGTTGGGCGCCATCCTCGTCGAGGCCGGCGCCATCGACGAAGGCCGCCGCAGCCTGGACAACGCGCTCGCGCTCGACGGGCAGCTCACCGTTGCCTTCGAGGCGCGGGTGCGGCTCCACATGCTGTTCGACGAGTGGGAGCAGGCCGACGCCCTGTTCACGACTCCCGGGCTTCCCTTCCTGATGGCTTCCCAGGTGCGCTCCGTCGTCTGGCGGCGCGACCGCGAGCGGGCCAAGGCGCTCCTGCAAGAGCTCGGCGACGGCACGAGCGACGTCGACCTGGCACGGCGCTCGTTCCTCGAGCTGGTGGTGCGCGGCGAGCCCACGCCCGTCGCGGAGGACTTCGCGCGGCAGCTGGTCGACCGGGGCAGTCTCCGCACGCGGCTGTTCCGCCGGCAGATGCGGGTGGAGGCACGCGCCTTCCTCGGCGACACCGACGGGGCCGCCTTGTGGCTGGTGAGCGCCGTCGAGCGCGGGCTGACCGATCTCCTGTGGGTGGATCGACGAGCTTTCGAGGGCCGAGTACGACGGCGTGTCCCTCGGTGGCTTCATCAACGGCCAGAACAGCGCCGTTCCGCCCACGGAGGCGTCGACGGTGTGGTTCAACCGCATGCTCAACATCATCCACCAGCACGCTCCGAAGGCGAAGATCATCCTCCCGCGCGGCGGCCCCGACGACGTGGCGCCGGCCATCGAGCGAGAGCTCGGGCGGAAGTGACCTTCGGGAAGGCCGTGTACTGCTCGGGGGCCTAGCCCTTCAGCGCGGCCTCGATCGCCTCGCGCAGCTCCTTCGCGTCGGGCGCGACCTGGCTGGGGAACACCTGCCGCACCTGGCCGTCCTTGCCGACCAGGTACTTGTGGAAGTTCCACTTCGGCTCGCCGCGCCCGAATGCGAGGAAGCGATAGACCGGCGATTGCCCCTCGCCGCGCGTCTTCACCTTCTCGAACAGCGGAAAAGTGACGCCGTAGCACACTCGGCAGAAGGTCTGGATCTCCTGCGGGGTGCCCGGCTCCTGCGCGCCGAAGTCATTCGAAGGGAAGCCGAGGACAACACCGAGAACGCGGACGGCTCCACCAGCACCACCGAGATCGTGAAATGCAGCGATCCCCCGTCGAGCCACCCCTGCTGGCGCATCGAAAAAAAGGAGACCTGCGCGGCCCGTTCACCGCAGGGCGTGGGCATCATGATCGACCGCAACGGGCAGCCCGCCGCCGATCACACCGAGACTTTTTTTCGCTGCGCGACGCTCCCCGGGTGAGCCCACCGCGCGCCCCGCCAGCGACGGAAATCGTGTTATCTCCCACTCAGGAGCACCCCATGAGCGCACTCCCCCGCGTCCACATATCCTACGCCGAGTACCTCGCCGCCGAGCGGGTGAGCCCGGTCAAGCACGCGTACCTGCGCGGGGAGATCTTCGCGATGGCCGGCGGGACCATCGAGCACAGCCGCCTGGCCGCCAACCTCCTCGGTGAATTGCTCAAGGCACTGGCCGGCCGCCCCTGCAACGTGTTCACTTCCGACCTGCGCGTCCGCATCCTGGCGACCGACAAGTCGACCTATCCCGATGTCACGGTCGTGTCCGGCAAGGTCGAACGCGCCCCCGACGACACCGAGGCGGCGATCAATCCCATCCTGATCGCCGAGGTGCTCTCCGACGGCACCGAGGCCGAAGACCGCGGCGACAAGTTCGCCCTCTACCGCCGCATCTCATCGCTGCGAGACTACGTGCTCATCTCCCAGAAGGAGCGGCACATCGAGGTCTACCACCGCGACGGCGATCACTGGATCCTGAGCGAGGCCGGACCGGGCGCCGCCGCGCAGCTCGCCTCGCTCGGCGTGGCGCTCTCCGTCGAGGCCGTCTATCGCGACCCGACCGCCGAGTAGCTCAACCCCCGACAACCCAGGAGACGCTGAGGAGCCGCCTGCGGCGGGTGGATCAGGATCAGCCGAGGACGTCGTCGACGCGCACCGCCACGTCGGGGAACGCCTGCACGTGCAGCGTCTCGCCCGCGCCATGACGGGTGATGCTCGACCACGCCCCCGCCAACGGTCCGCGATACACCTCGATCACCCGCTCGGCGACGCTGACCACCCAGTATTCGTCGACATTCGACGCGGCGTAGAGGGGCGCCTTCACAAGGCGATCCTTGCGCAGCGACGAATCCGCGACCTCGATCACGAGGTGCGCGCACGCCGGATGTGCCTCGCGGTACTCGCCGAGCGGCACGACGGCGAGGTCGGGCTCCGGCTCCGATTCGTCCACGGCAAGAAGCGGCAGCTGGACTCGCACTGTCGCCCGACCGACCAGCCGCGGAATCAAGATCATGCCGAGGATCTGCACTGGCGAAGCGTGTGGCGGGTGGTTCGGGCTCATGGCGATGATCATCCCCCGCAGCAGCTCCACGCGTTCGTCGTCGAAGACGCCGCTCCGGACCATGTGATCGTACTCGTCCCGGGACATCCGCCGGGGCCGCTCGGGCGCGATCAGGTTGAGGTCCAGCACGGCATGGAGAATACCACGCGTGATAGGGTCGCTCCATGGCTGGAGGAGCAGGGAGCCGTTGACGCGATCGCTACCCACCGTGGCCCCGGCTCCGCTGCGCCACCACCTCCCGCTCGCCCCCGAGGCGCGCGACATCGACCGTCGCTGGCGCCCGATCTACGCGGTCTGGGAGCTGACCCTGAAGTGCGACCTCGCGTGCCATCACTGCGGCTCCCGCGCCGGCCGCGCGCGCGAGGGCGAGCTGTCGACAGAAGAGGCGCTCGATCTGGTGGTCCAGCTGCGCGACCTCGAGCGGAAGGAGGTCACGCTGATCGGCGGCGAGGCCTACCTGCGCGACGATTTTCCGCGCATCGTCCGCGCCATCACCGACGCCGGCATGATGTGCAGCATCACCACCGGCGGGCGTGGCATGACCCGGGGGCGCGCCGCCGAGTGCAAGGCCGCCGGGCTCCGCAGCGCCTCGGTCTCCGTCGACGGGCTCGCCGCCACCCACGACGAGCTGCGCGGCGTTTCCGGCAGCCACGCCTCCGCGATCGCCGCGCTCGCCCACCTCCGCGAGGCCGGAATCCCCGTCGCTGCCAACACGCAGATCGGGGCGCGCAACCTGGCCGAGGTGGAGGCGATCTTCGAATCGCTGATCCCGACCGGTATCCACACCTGGCAGGTCCAGCTAACCGCCGCGATGGGGCGCGCCGCCGATCATCCCGAGCTGCTGCTCCAGCCCTGGCAGCTGCTCGATCTGATGCCGCTGCTGGCGCTCCTCAAGCCGCGCGCCGACGCCGCGAAGATCTACCTCGCCCCCGGCAACAACATCGGCTACTTCGGCCCGCACGAGGCCACGCTGCGCGGGCGCCTGCCGCGCGGGCACATGTCGTCGTGCAGCGCCGGGCGCCTCACCCTCGGCATCGAGGCCAACGGCGACATCAAGGGCTGCCCGTCGCTGCCGACCTCCGATTACGTGGGCGGCAACCTGCGCGCGCACTCGCTGCGCGAGATCTGGGAGCGCGCCCCCGCACTACAGTTCACGCGCGAGCGCACCGTCGACGATCTCAGCGGATTCTGCCGCACCTGCTACTACGCCGAGACCTGCCTCGGCGGCTGCTCGTGGACCGCGCACGTGCTCACCGGCCGGCGCGGCGACAACCCCTATTGCCACCACCGGGCGCTCGAATAGCTGCATAGTAATCAACGCGAGCGCGTGGTGCGCGTGGAGGCGCCCCCCGGGGTGCCATTCGACTACGGACGCTTCGCGATCGTCGTCGAGGACTGGCCTGCTGCCGAAGACATTCCCCAAGGAGAAGGAAATGCCTGATCTCGTTCTCTGCCCGCTGTGCGCACGCCACGTCCAGATCACCGAGACCCGCTGCCCGTTCTGCGAGGGCGAGCTGCCGGCTCTGGTGGCGCGAAAGCTACCCGCGGGCCTGCGCCGGATGAGCCGCACCGCCTCACTCGCCCTCGGCGCATCGCTCGCCGTGGCCGGCTGCCGCACCAGCTCACTCACCCCCGGCAGCGACGGTGGAGCTCCCGACCTGGTGGTCACCGAGGGACAGCAGCGCTTCGCGGGCGTGGTGCAGCCGATCCTGGCGCAGCGCTGCGCGCCGTGTCACATGGGGAAGCGCTTCGCCTTTGCCAGCCTGCTGCGCGCGGGCGCGGACTTCACAGCGTCGGAGACGGCGCAGAACTACCAGGCGCTGCTCGATCAGATCGACCTCGACGCGCCGGCGCAGAGTCGCCTTTTGGCCAAGTCGCTTGGCGAGGGCGATCCGGGCGGGATGCCGCATGGGGCCGGGCAGGTGCTGCACTCGGGCGAGGCGGACTGGAAGACGCTGGCGGCGTGGGTGGCGCTCGAAAGGCAGGAGCGCTGCCCCGACTGCGGTTTCTCGACGACGGGGCGCAGCTACGTGGCCTACGTCGAGCAGCCGGCGATCTCCTGGGCGCTGGCGCGCGATCCGATCCGCGCCGACCACGGCTTGCGCGACCGCGCGCGCATTGTGCTCCAGCCGCTCGACGGCGCCGGCCACCCGAGCGGCACGCAGATCGATTTCCTCGACGGCAAGATGTGCGGCGCGCCCTGGAACGGTCGCTGCGACTTCGGCCAGCTGGCGGTGAGCCACGACGGCGGGCGGCTGGCGTTCGAGTGCCGCGTGGGCGCGCCCAGCGACGACTGGGTCAACAACGTGCGCTGGAACCTGTGCGTCGCCGAGATCGGTCCGGGCGGCAAGGCGGTCAATCCGCGCTACCTGTTGCCGGCGGAGCGGCGGCAGCGCGGCTCCACCGACACGCGCAGCGATCCCTTCGGCCTGCGCGACAACGGCTGGCCGCGCAAGGGGCCCTACGATCTGCACTTCCAGGTGCGCCAGCGCGGCGACGCGCACCCCGCCTTCTCCGCCGACGACAGCCGCGTCTACTACTCGACGCGCTCGCCCGAGATGCGCTCGGGCGCGCTGGCGACGCAGGCCTACCACGGCTTCGAGATCCTCAACCACATCGTCGCTGCGCGCGCCGATGACGGCGGCGATCCGCGCACGATCTATGTCAACGACGGCGGCGAGGCCGACCTGCCCCTGGTGCTGCGCAACGGCAACGTGGCGTTCCACACCTGGAACCTCGAGCGGATGGATCGCCACCTCTACACGCAGTCGCGCGCCGATGGACAGAACGAGCTGCCGGCGCTGCTGGGTCGCGTGCAGGGACCCAACATGTGGGGCAAGGCGATCCAGATCGGCAACGGCGCGATCGTCGGCATCACGGGGCGGCGCCGCTCGTCGGTGGCCAACTACGTGACGTTCTTCGCCGATCACACGCTGGGCGTGGGCCTCGACGCGGCCCAGCGCGGACTGCGCATCCTCGACGACCAGGTCTTCAACCAGATCATCGACTACCCGACGGGCTACTGCTCGGCGCCGCCCGACGGGCCGAGCTGTTTCGTGAGCCGCTTCTACGCCGAGCCCGACTACTGGCCCGACGGGCGCGCGGTCCTCTCGCACAACCCGGAGAAGACCTACGTGCTGCAGGGCGAGGCCCTGTTCCTCGCCTACTCGTCGGGTAACACCGTCGACGAGCGGGTGGCGTCGATGCAGCCTTACGTCCCCAGGAAGATGGGCGTGTGGCTGAGCGACTGGCGCGGGCAGCTCGAGAAGCTCGTCGATCCGCCGGCCGGCAAGATGCTGCGCTGGCCGGTGTGGGTGGGGCGGCGCGCGCCGCCACGCGTGCAACCCTGGGTCACCGACGAGGGACAGAAGTCGGCGGAGCTGCACATCGCCGACGTGCCGCTCTGGATGAGCTTCGCCCGCCCCAACGGCACGACCAACCGCGCGAGCCTCCTGCAGACGCTCGATCGCGTGGTGGCGGTGCGCGTGCTGGTCAAGGAGCTCGACGGCAACGCCTGCACCAACGACGGCCGTCCGTATCGCTACGCGGTCAACGCCGCGGCCTACGATCACCCCACGCACCTGGGCATCAACAACGCCACCGGCTACCGGCGCCTCGTCGCTGCGGCGGGCGGCGACGCGTTCGGAGACGTGCCGCTGCAGGCGGATCGCTCGCTGCGGCTGCGGCTGCCGGCGGGCAAGCTGCTCCTGTTCCAGGGCATCGACGCGGCCGGCTTCGCGGTGGTGCAGCGCTCGCGCTTGCTGTCGCTGGCGCCCGGTCAGGCGGTGGAGGCGGCGTCGGTGCGGCGCGACCAGTACGGCTCGCAGTGCGCCTCGTGCCACGGCGTCGTCGATGGCAGCGCGTTCGTCGGCCTGGCCGGCACCGACAAGATTCCGCTGGTGCCGCTCGACTACGACACCGCCGCCGCCCGCGCCGCGCCGGTCGATCTGTCGTCGGTGGCGTCGCGGCCGCAGACGTTCCTCCACGTGATCCGCCCGCTGCTCGACGGCAAATGCGTGACCTGCCACGCCGGCGCCACGCCCGCGGGCGAGCTGTCCCTCGAGAAGACCTACTCGGCGAAGGGCAACTTCCCCGCCGGCAAGTGGGCCACCGTCGCCCAGCTCGCCGACCCGGCGTACCTGGCGTCGGTGCCGCCCAACAACCGCGTGCCCGCCTACAACTACTCGGTGACGTGGGCGTGGAACTTCCGCGAGGACCAGACCGTCTACAAGCAGGACCCGAACTACGCGCCGCTGATCTCGTCCTACGCGCCGCTCGGCCCGCTGGCGCCGTGGGACCCGGCCTACCAGAACCTGTTCGCCCACGACGCCAACCGCTGGGTCTACCTGGGCGGCTTCTTCAACCCCAACTTCGGTCGCAGCGATCGCCTCGGGGGCCTCGCCGCCGACAGCTGGCTCGTCGAGATCCTCTCGGGCAAGGACCTCGATCCGACGCGCGCCTTCACCGGCCCCGACCACACCAAGTACCTCACGAGCGGCGAGCTGCGCGACCTCGTCGCCGTCATCGACATCGGCTTCCCCTACATGGAACGCTGCGACGACCGCACCATCCCCACCGGCCCCAACGCCAACCAACCCTGGGGCGAACCGACGCTGAAGTGAGTGGCTACTTCTTCTCGGCGACGGAGAGCTGGTCCGCCGCTCCCACCTGACCTCGCGGGCCCCGACGATCCTACCCGCCAGCGAAGGCTCTCCTGGGCGATCTTGATGAAGCGAACGTGGGGGATCGCTGTTCTCGTTTGCCCTCGCTGCGACGGTCGGATGGATCTCATCTCCGCTATCGAGGACGCCGACGTGGCGAGGAAGATCTTGAGCCACCTCGGCGCCACCTCGGCCTGCCCGCCCGAGCACCTCCGCGAGGCAAGCCGTGGAGCCGGCAGCGGCACTTCCTCCCTGACCGCGCAGGGAGGTGGGTGGTCGGCGCCGACGGCGTGGACTCACCGTCCGCGTTCGAGTAGCACCGCCCTTCAACCCCATCCCCGACGCTGCCCATGACGCGGCAGGGACATCTCTGCGCCCACCACCGACGGATGTAGGCCGGCTCACCGACGGGAGAGGCGGAGTTGACACCCGCAAGGCGCCGGGCGCCCCATCAGCGGCGTGCAGCTACTCGCCGACGGTGGCCATCATGCAGTTCATCTGCCCTGTTGCGTCCAGGCTATGCGGTTCGGGAAGGAGTGAAGAATGCGATGACTTCATGAAATTCCGTTTGTCGTCCAGCGGGT
>SHYY01000177.1 GCA_009692555.1 Myxococcales bacterium | reverse complement strand
TTTGAGGCCAGGGTGGTCGGTTGGCAGGAGGAATTTGTTGCGGGAGGAAGTTCGATTGCCGTCGCTGCGGACGGGACGACTACGACTACGACTACGACTACGTGACGAGCAAGAGCCAGCAAGAGGGCCCCCTCCGCTGTTAAGCACCCTATCCGCGGTAGAGCAGCCGGTAGCTCTCCGCGGAGCGGCTCCAGGAGAAGTCCTGCTCCATCGCGCGGCGGATCAAAAGCGGGAACTTCTCATCGGTGGTGTAGGCGGCGAGGGCGCGCTGCCAGGCGCCGGCGAGGGCGGATGCGGAGAGCTCGCGGAAGGTGAAGCCGGTGCCGGAGAGCGAGCGCGGATCGTGATCCAGAACGGTGTCGGCGAGGCCGCCGGTGGCGCGCACGATCGGGGGCGCGCCGTAGCGGAGGGCGTAGATCTGGCCGAGGCCGCAGGGTTCGTAGCGCGACGGCATCACGAACAGATCGGCGCCCGCGTAGAGGCGGTGGGCGAGCGCCTCGTCGTGGCCGATGCGGACCGCCAGCTGCGACGGGAACCGCGCCTGGAGCGCGGTCAGCCGCTCCTCGATCGCCGGGTCGCCCGAGCCGAGGATCGCCACCTGCATCGCCCGCTCGGGGAGCAGGCGCTCGAGCACCTCGGCGAGGAGATCGCACCCCTTCTGCTCGGTGATCCGCGAGACGGCGGCGGTGAGCGGCATCCGCGGGCGCGGCGGCAGGCCGAGGGCGCGCTGCAGCGCCGTCTTGCAGGCGCGCTTGCCGGCGAGGTCGGTGCTGGAGAAGTGCGCCGGCAGCGCCGGATCGCGCTCCGGGTTCCAGAGGTCGTAGTCGGCGCCGTTGAGGACCCCCGAGAAGCGGCCGTCGCGCCGGCGGAGCACCCCGTCGAGGCCGCAGCCGAACTCTTCCGTTTGCACCTCGCGCGCGTAGGTCGGGCTGACGGTGGTGATCCGGTCGGCGAACAGGATCCCCGCCTTGAGGAACGAGGCCGATCCCCAGAACTCGATCCCTTCGGGGTGGAAGAGATCCGCGCCGAGGCCGAGCTGGTTGACCGCCGATCGCGGAAAGAGTCCCTGGAACGCGAGGTTGTGGATCGTGAGCAGAGTCCGGGCGGCGGGCAGATCGAAGCGGCGGGCGTAGAGGAGGGCGGGGGCGGCCTGCCAGTCGTGGGCGTGGACCACGTCGGGGACGAAGCCGAAGGCGCGCGCCACCGCGAGCGTGCCGCGGGAGAGGAGGCCGAAGCGGAGGGCGTTATCGGGGTAGTCGTGGCCCCCCTCGCCGTAGAGCCCGGCGCGATCGAACAGCGGGTGATCGAGCAGGAACGCCTGCACCGCGCCGCCGCTGCCCGGGAGGCGCCCCTCGAGGACGCCGACCTCGAACGTCGCGCCGCCGAGCGGCACGGTGACCGATCGCAGCCGGCGCGCGAGGTGGAAGCGCGCCGGGTCGATGCGGTAGCGCGGGGTGCAGATCGCGACGCGATCGCCCTGCGCCGCGATCGCCCGCGGGAGCGCGCTGGCAACGTCGGCGAGGCCGCCGGTCTTGCTGTAGGGCGCGACCTCGGAGGCGACGTGGAGGACGTTCATACGTCGAGCTCGCGCAGGAAAGCCGCCGCCTCCTCGGGCGGCGTGGGATTGATGTAGAAGCCCGAGCCCCACTCGAAGCCCGCCACCGGCGACAGCGTCGGCATGATCTCGATGTGCCAGTGGTAGTAGGGGATGTGGCGGTCCTGGAAGGGCGAGGTGTGGAGGATGAAGTTGTAGGGTGGATCGTCGAGCGCGCGGCGGAGCTTGCGGAGGCTCACCCCGAGGGCGCCGGCGAGGGCGAGGTAGTCCGCGGGCGGGCAGTCCTCGTAGGCCGAACGGTGGTGCTTGGGCAGGATCCAGGTCTCGAAGGGGAACTTGGGCGCGTAGGGCTCGACGACCAGGAAGGCGCCGTTCTCGTGGACCACGCGGCGGCGGTCGCGCTGCTCCTGCGCGACGATGTCGCAGAAGACGCAGCGCTCCTTGAACTGGTAGTACTCGAGGGAGCCCTTCATCTCGTCAGCGACGTTCTTTGGCACCGTCGGGAGGGCGATCAGCTGCGAGTGGCTGTGGAGGACGCTGGCGCCGGCGGCGGCGCGGTGGTTCTTGAAGACCATCACGTAGCGCAGCCGGCGGTCGCGCTCGAGGTCGAGGATCCGGTCGCGCCACGCGGCCAGCACGCGAGCGATCTCCTCGTCGGTGAGGTCGGCGAGCTGCTTCTGGTGATCGGGGGTCTCCACCACCACCTCGTGGGCGCCCACGCCGTTCATCCGGTCGTAGACGCCGTCGCCCTCGCGGTCGAGCCCGCCCTCGATCTTCAGCGCCGGGTAGCGGTTGGGGAAGACCCGCACCGCCCAGTCGCGACCGGGGCCGGCGCCAGCGTAGACCAGGATGTCCTTCGGGGTGCGGTGCTCCTCGCCCGGGCAGAAGGGGCAGACGCCGCCGCTCTCGATGGAGCGATCGGACTCGGGGTGGTAGTCGTGGGGGCGCTTCGCCCGCTCCGTGGCGATGATCACCCAGCGGCCGACGATCGGATCTTTGCGCAGCTCGGGCATGATCGATTTACGTGTGCACTTGCGTTATTTCGAGGTCGGTCATGGTGAGGTCGAGGGCCACCCGGCAGGGCGCGCCGGGAGCGAGATGGAGGGCGAACAGGGGGACGATCACCGAGCCCTGGTAGGTGCGCTCGAAGCCGGCCTCGGACATCGAAACGGTCTCGATCGGGAAGCGCCACACGGTCGGTCGGTGCTCGCCAAAGCCGAGGTCGACGCGGAAGCGGTTGACGTCGTTCACCAGCGCCAGCGACGGGAGATCACGCCACTCGCCCCGGCTGGCGAGGACGCGATCGTCCGGGGAGAGGTCGCGATCCGGCAGGCGAAAGGTGCGCTCCTGCGAGTGGCCGTCGAGGAGCGTGAGCGACAACTCGGGGGCGAAGCGGACGTCGAGCGGGTCGCCCGAGAGGAGGGTGATCTCCCAGCGGACGCCGAGGCAGCGCGCGTCGGCGGTGAATTCTTTATGCACTCGCACCACGCGACCGTCGACCGTCCCGGTGCGCTCCAGGGCCAGGCCTTCGTGCCCCGGCTTGCGCTGGTAGCGGGCCGCGACGAAGTCCCCCAGTTCGCGCTCCTGGCCGGCGGCGAGCGCGTCAAGGGTCTCGGCTGGCGCGAAGAAGTGATCGATGAACAGGTGGCGCGGGTAGCGGTCGTAGACGAGGTATTTGTCGAGGCCGGGCTCCTTGACCTTGATCACGTCGTGGATCGACTTCGGAGCGGCGGCGTCGGCGCTGGCGCCCTGGCGGAGGTGGACGCGCAGCTTCTCGTGGTAGCCCTCCTCGTGGCGCCCGAGGACGTTGGTCAGCATGAAGGTCTTGGGCCGCCAGGCGAGCTCCTGGACCACGCCGCCCTGGTGCGGGCGCACCACAATATCGAGCCCGCGGGTCTGGATCACGATCTCGATCTCGAGGTCGGCGTCGATGTCGCGCTCCTCGACGGTGCCGGGGGCATCGGGGACCGCGTTGGGCGCCCAGGCGGGCGCGGGCCGCCCCAGCGCACCGTCGGCGAACGCCTCGGCGACCAGCAGGTGGCGATAGACGGCGTCGCGGAGGTGGCTGAGGTAGAGGCCGCCGAACAGGCCGTGCCAGTAGGAGCAGTTGCACTGCGCCTGGTAGAGCTCGCGCTGCATGACGGCGATCTCACCTTCCCGATCAGGGTGATCGGCCGCAGCGCGGGCGACCTTGTCCGAGACCTGCACCATCTTCTTGTGCATCGCGTTGGCCTCGGGGTACTTGGCCAGGAAGCCTTGCCAGATTCCGCCGCGCAGGAAGGGCCGCGCCGCTTCGAGCTCCCCACGCTCTTCGAGGGCGTGGCGCACCGTGTGGTAGCGGTGCTGCGCCGACGCGGGCAGCGCCCACTCGCCCATCTCTTCGTAGGAGGCGGTGGGGAGGTAGATCCGCCCCGACGGGGGGTTCGCCGCCAGCACGTCGGAGAAGGTGCGGGAGGTGGAGATGCGTTCGGGCTGCTCTCCGAGGAGGCGGAAGAATTCGGCCAGCCAGCCCTTGTCCCACACCCACTCCTTCGTCCCCGGCCAGACGCCGAACTTCTCGCCGTCGTCGCCGTAGGTGAGCGCGACGTCGTGGCCGTGCGCGTCGGCCTGCTCGATCAGCGTCTGCACCGCCTTCGCGGGTTCGGCGAACGGGATGGCGTAGCGGAGCTGCTGATCGATCGGGAAAATGGCGATCGCCGAGCCGGCCTTCTCCGTCGCGTAGTAGCCGTGGAGGAGGCCGGTCTCGCCGGCGTAGCGGAAGTGGCCGTCGTCGATCAGGGTGAAGCGCATCCCCGCCTGGGCGAGCAGCGGGGGGAGACCGGGCTCCCACACCCGCTCGGCGAGCCACATTCCAACCGGCGACTGGCCGAGGTGGGCGGCGCAGTAGTCGGTCATCCGGCGGATCTGGGCGACGGCGTCGCGCTCCGGGATCACCGCCAGCATCGGTTCGTAGAAGCCGCCGCCGAGGAGCTCGATCTGGTGGCGCGCTACCAGGGCGCGCAGGCGGGCGAAGTAGTCGGGGCGCTCGCGTGAGGTCCACTCGAGGAGAGGCCCGGTGTGGTGGAGGGCGCAGCGGATGTGGGGCGCGGCGTCGAGAGCGTCGAGGAGGCGGCTGTAGCAGTCGGCGTAGGCCTGCGCGAAGACATCGTCGAAGTTGCCATCGGGCTGGTGATTGTGGAAGCCGAGGAGGAGGGTGACCTTGGGCGCCGGCACGGGGCGAATGTAGGCGACGGGGCAGCGGAGGTCAACGCGGCGCCGGGTCCGGATCGGTTTCGGCTATCGAGGGTGAATCGGGCATAAGATAGCGCGTGATGATGCGATCTGCGATCCTCGTTCGGCCGGTCCGCGAAGGCGGGCGGGCGGTGAAGTGATGCGCGCGGTGGTGATCGGAGCGGGCGGGCTCCTCGGGCGGCACCTGTGCGATGAGCTCGCGGAACGCGGTCACGACGTGCAAGGACGGGATCGGGCGGCCTGTCCGATCGAGGATGAGCGGGCGGTGCGCGCGGCGGTTGCGGGCGCCGAGTGGGTGTTCAACGCCGCGGCGTGGACCGACGTGGACGGGGCGGAGCGCGAGCCGGAGCGGGCGTTTTCCGCCAACGCGCTGGGCGCGGAGAACGTCGCGCGGGCCGCCTCTGCCGCCTCTGCGGTGGTGGTCCACGTCTCGACGGACTTCGTGTTCGCGGGGACGCTGGCGCGGCCGCACGACGAGTTCGATCGGCCCGATCCGCAGTCGATTTATGCCCGCTCGAAGCGCGCCGGGGAGCTGCTGGTCGAGCGGGCGGCGCCGCGCCATCACATCGTGCGGGTGCAGGGGCTCTACGGCACCTCGGGGAGGAACTTTGCATCGCGTCTCCCGTCGCTGCTGCAGGGTGGAGGCCGCTTGCGGATCGATGGCGAGAGGCAGGTGCAGCCCACCTCGGCGCGCGCCGCGGCCCGGGCGATGGTGGAGATCGCCGGGAGCGATCGCTTCGGCACCTGGCACGCTGTCTGCCGTGGCGCGACGACGTGGCACGACTTTGCGCTGCGGGTGGCTGAGCGCCTCGGGGTGACCCCGTCGTGGGAGGCGGTCCCGTCGGGGGAGCTGGCCCTGCCGGCGCCGCGTCCACCGAACTGCCGTCTCGAGAACCGCCGGATGGCGATGTGCGGACTCGCGCCGATGCCGACCTGGGAGGAGGCGCAAGACGAGTGGCTCCTGTCGCTGGCGCCGGTTGCCCGGAAGGCTCAGTCGAACCAGCCGCTGTAGTCGGTGAAGCGCATTCTCGGGGCGAAGCCCATCCCGCGGTAGAGCGCGATCGCCGGCCCGTTGGTGGCCGCGACGTTGAGCTCGATCCGGTGGGCGCCCCGCTCGCGGAGCCTGGGGATGGCGGCCTCCATCAGCGCGCGCCCAACGCCGCGCCTGCGCGCCCAGGGCGCCACGACCACCAGATCGACGAACCCGATCCCCGAAGGTGCGCGCAGCAGGCCCACCGAGATGAATCCGGCCGCGGCGCCCTCCGCCAGGGCGAGCAGCGTGATCGGCGTGCGGCCCCGCAGATCATTGGCCGCCCATTCGCCGTAGAGCGCACGGACCCGCGCACCGTCGAGTCGAGCCTCGGTGAGCAGGCGGTTTTCGTACCCGGTCTCCGCGAGCGCGCGGATCGCTTCCAGATCGCCCTGGCCCGCGTCTCGTGCGACCAGCGTCGCAGCCGGTCGCGCACCTTGCGCCGGCGGGCCCGGATCGTCGAGCGCGAGGTTTTGGAGCTCGCCCGCGGGGTGGAGCCCGATCGCCTGGCAGAGCGCCTGCGCGCGCGCATCGGTCGAGGGCAGCCGAGCCGACGCGAAGGCGATCCGGTGCTGGGTGAGCGCTCCGCGGGCGACCCGGGCCAGCCGTTCGATGGTCGCGTCCGTCGCTGCGGCGGTGGCCCACGCCTCGATGCGCCCGATCTCCACGCCGAGTCGCTCGCAGTCCCACGCGACGCGGCTCACCACCACCCGCGCCTCCTCGTCGCCCTCGTCGACCAGCGCGGTCCGGTGGGCGCGCAGATCGTCGGCCAGCAGCAGCGCCGCCGCCGCCGCGTCGAGCTCGGGGAATCGGCGGTAGGGGTTGGCCGCGATCCGGTCCGCCAACCGATCGGGATCGCCCACGTTCACCCGTCGATGTCGTCGTCGGGGAGCACGGTGCACGACGACAGCCAGCGAAACGTCTCCCAGATCCCGATCTCGAGCGGCGTGGTGGCGACCCAGTCGAGCACCCGGCGCGCGCGCTCCACGTCCGGCACCCGGCGTGCGATGTCCTCGTAGCCCTTGCCGTAGACCTCGTCGAGGCCGACGTACTTCACCGGCGGGCGATGGCCGACGGTCTTGCACACGATCTCGACCAGCTCGTTGATGCTGGTCTCGACGGGCGTGCCGAGGTTGAAGATCCCCCCGATCGCGGCGGGGCGCTCGCCGGCCGCGACGACGCCCTGGATCACGTCGCTGATATAGGTGAAGCAGCGGGTCTGCTTTCCGTCGCCGATCACGGCGATCGGCTGGTTCTGCAGCGCCTGGCGGAGGAAGCGGGTGATGACCCGTCCCGAGCCCTCGCGGTCGAGCCGCGGGCCGTAGACGTTGAAAAAACGCACGATCGACACCGGCAATCCGGCGCGGTGATAGCCGAAGCACATGTACTCGCCGAGCGCCTTGGTCTCGGAGTAGACCCAGCGGTCGACGATGGTCGGGCCGAGCACGCGATCGTCGTCCTCGCGAAAGGGTAGCTTTGGCGACTTGCCGCCGATCTCCGACGTGGAGGTGAAGAGCACCCGGCGCTTCTGCTCGGCCGCCAGGCGCAAGACCAGCTCGGTGCCGCGGACGTTCACCTCGATGACCTTCAGCACCTGCCCGATCACGTTGTCGAGGCCGACCGCGGCGGCGAGGTGGTAGACCGCCTCGGTCTCGCGGACCAGGTAGCGCATCAGGCCTTCGTTGAGGATGGAATCGCAGAAGTAGCGCAGGCGGTGGTTGTCGCGGTGCACCCAGAGGTAGTTGCGGGCGTCCCACGGCACCGAGTCGAGGGCGAACACGGAGTCGCCGCGGGCGAGGAAGAAGTCGGTGAGGTGCGAGCCGATGAAGCCGCCCGCCCCGGTGACGAGGATTTTCACGCTGTGCCTCCCTCTGGCGGGTTCAGCCCCCGCGCCCAGGGCGCCGAGGAGCCGCCTTCGGCGGGTCAATCAGGCACAGTAGAGCGTCCGGTCGGTGCTTCGTCAAGCGAGGCGGGCGCGTCACAGGCGGAGCCGGATCAGGAGCAGCTGCTTCGCGTTGGCCCAGATGGTGCGCAGGTTGTTCACCTTCGACGTGCCGCTCATCCGCGCTCGCAGCGCCATCGGCTCGCTGTGCACGAGGTGCCCCGCGCGCACCACCCGGAGGATGAACTCCATCACGATGCCCCAGCCGCGGCCGGTCGAGCGCAGCTCCATGCCATCGAGCAGGGCGCGCCGGAACACCATCACGCCCTGGAACCTGGGGAAGCCGCCGAAGAGGATCCGGTAGGCCTGCCGCTCGAGCGCCGAGAGGGATCGTCCGGCCAGCGAGTCGTCGCGGTTCGGCACGTATCCGAGCACCAGATCGTGGCGATCCGCGAGCGGGAGGAACTGCTCGAGCAGCGACGGTGGGTTCTGGCCATCGGCGGGCAGGAAGGTCACGAGCTCGTGGCGCGCGTCGCGAAATCCGGTGCGGTAGACCTCGCCGAGCCCGCCGTTGTGCGCGTGGTGGAGCGCTCGCACCGACGGCACGCTCTCCGCCAGGCGCTCGGCGATCGCCCCGGTGCCGTCGCTGGAGCCATCGTCGATGATCACGATCTCGTGGGAACGCCCGAGCTTCGCGAGCACCGCGGCGATCTCGCGCACCACCGGTTCGAGGCTCTCCGCCTCGTTGAATGCCGGCACCATCACCGACACGCTCCGGAGGCTGCGAAGCGGCGAACCGCCGGGCGGGGGCTCGCGCGGTGCAAGAATTTCCCGCGTGGACATTGGAGCCGATGCCCGGATTTGAACCGGGGACCTACGGTTTACGAAACCGTTGCTCTACCAACTGAGCTACATCGGCCGGACCTGCCGGGGGGAAACGGAGGCGGAATCTAGGCGCAGCGACGGCTGGAATGCAAGGGTTTAGTACGCGAGGTGATCGAGCTCGGCCTCGGTGCCGGAGATCTTCTGCTGCAGGCCGAGCGCCGAGTTGTCCTCGCTCTGCATGTCGGTGCGCCCCTTGACGATGGCGTCGGTCTCGCCCTTCAGCGTGCGCAGCACCGCCTCCTTGGTGGCGGTCGAGAGGCCCGCCTCGACCACGTGATCGATCTCGCTGTCGAAGGCGATCCGCTGCTTGGTCTGCATCGCGCGGTCGATGGTGGCGGTCTTCACCACGTTCTGCGCCTCGTCGAGCTGCTTCGCGGAGGCGCCGCGCTGGTCGAGGAGCTGCTGCACCATCGTCTTCTGGGGGCCGGCCTTCAGCGACGCCAGGATCTTCTTGTGATAGCGGTCCTTCGCCGCCTCGTAGGCCGCCACCGCCGAGCCGTAGGACGTCACCGCCGCCTCGAGCGTCTCGCGCAGCTTGTCGAGCGCCTGGTCCGACTCATCGCGCTTCTTCACGTCGGCCCCGATCAGCGCGCTGGTCTCGACCTCCTTGTTGATCACCGCCGATGCCGCCTCGAGCGCCACCTTCTCGGTGTCCGCCTGCGCCTGCGCCGCCATGCGCCGCCCCTCCAGCTCGGCGACCACCAGTTGCTGCAATGCAGCACGCCCGCCGACCGCCTTCTCCTCGAGCTCCCACAGCTTGCTCTCGATCTCGAAGAGGCTGAGCGCCGCGTTGTTGCGCTTCTTCTGCGCGCTGATCAGCGTGTCGAAGCAGTTCGAGAGGTCCTGTCCGACGCGGTCGCGATCCTGGATCATCTGCGCCAGCTGGCCGCGGTTCTTCTCGAGCGCCTGGAGCTGCTTTCCCGAGGCCTTCTTCGACGCCATCGCGAGGGTCAGCTTCTTCTGGTACTCGTCCTTCGACTGCTCGTAGTTGGTGGCGGCGGCCTTGAACCGGAAGTGGGCCTTGTTCAGCTCCTCCTGGTAGGCACGCAGCCTGGCGAGCAGATCGTCGCGCTTGACCAGCCGCGGATCCTGCTTGCTGCTCGAGTTCGATGCCCCGCACCCGACGGTGGCGAAGCCCAGCGCGGCGATCAGGACCATCCCATGGACTGAAGCGTTCATCGCACCCTTCCTCCGTCCGGCGTCGAGTGGCGCTGCCGGCGTGGCTGATAACTATCCGAGAGTACCCGCGGGATCAAGGGGTTCGAGCGGCGCGGCGGAGGGAGGCGTGGATCGCCCGCGCCTCCCGGGCGGGATCGGAGGAGTCGAGGATCGCCCGCAGGCAGGCGGCCCGTGCGCCGGCAGCGGCCACCTCGCCGGCCCGCGCCGCGTCCACGCCGCCGAGCGCGAACACCGGGATCGCGAGCGACCGGGCGACCTCCGCGAGGGCGGCCACACCGACGGGCGGGGCACCCGGGTGGCTCGCCGTCGGCCAGACCGGACCGAAGGTGCAGAGGTCGGCCCCGCCGGCCACGGCCATGCGCGCCTCGGGCAGGGAGTGGGTCGAGGCGGCGAGCAGGAGCGAGGGGGCGATCCGGCGAGCGGCCCGGGCGGGGAGCCCTCGGGCGGGGAGGTGCGCTCCGTCGGCAGCGACGGCGAGGGCGATGTCCACGCGGTCGTGGAGGAAGAGCGGCGCGCCGAGGCGGGTGGTGAGCGCGCGCCAGCGCAGGGCGCGTTCGTGGAGCGCGCCTCCGGTGAGCGCGGGGGCGCGAAGCTGCACCGCAACCGCGCCGCGGGGCAGCGATGAGATCGCCTGCTCCGCGCGCTCGTCCTGGCCCTCCCGACCGTCGGTGATGAGGTAGATCGCGAAGGCGATCAAGCTCACTCGAGGAGGCCTCCCTCGGGGGATGAGGCCGCCGCGTGCAGGCGCCTCGGCATCCGCCCGGCGAGGAACGCCTTGCGCCCGGCGATCACCCCGTCGCGCATCGCCTCCGCCATCAGCAGCGGGTCGCGCGCTCCGGCGATCCCGGTGTTCATCAGGACCGCGTGGCAGCCGAGCTCCATGGCCACCGCAGCGTCGGAGGCGGTGCCTACCCCGGCGTCGACGATCACCGGGATCTTCGCGCTCTCGAGGATGATCCGGAGGTTGTGCGGGTTGCGGATGCCGAGCCCCGAGCCGATCGGCGCGGCGAGCGGCATCACGGCCGCGCATCCGGCGTCCTCGAGCTTGCGCGCCATCACCGGGTCGTCGTTGGTGTAGGGGAGGACGACGAAGCCCTCCTTGACCAGGATCCGGGCGGCGCGGAGGGTCTCCTCGACGTCCGGGAAGAGGGTCCGGCGATCGCCGATCACCTCGAGCTTGACGAAGTCGGTCATGCCCAGCTCGCGGGCGAGGTGGCAGGTGCGGATCGCCTCCTCGGCGTCGTAGCAGCCGGCGGTGTTGGGGAGAAGGGCGTAGCGCTTGGGGTCGATCGCGTCGAGGAGTGATCCCTGACCGGGCTTGAGCTCGATCCGGCGCAGGGCGACAGTGACGATCTCCGCGCCGCTCCGCGCGAGCGCCTCGCGGGTCTGATCGAGGTCGCGGTACTTGCCGGTGCCGACGATCAGCCGCGAGGTGAAGCGCCGCCCGGCCAGGACAAAGGGGTCATCGAGCATCGGGTCTCCCGGGAAAATCAGCCGCCGCCGACGAAGGTCACGACCTCGATCTGGTCGCCGTCCTCGACGTGCGTCGCGCCGTAGCTCTGGCGCGGCACCACGTCGCGGTTTCTTTCCACCGCCACCCGCCTGGGGTCAATCTCCAGGATCTCAAGCAGGTGGGCGACGGTGCAGCCAGAAGGAACCGTCCGCGCGGCGCCATTGACCGTCACGATGAATTCCATGGGGCCCGACGCTACCACACCGTGACATCGCTGTCGTGGCGCGGCCGGAGGTGGGGTGCTTCACTGCGGAGGGGGCCCTCTTGCTGGCTCTTGCTCGTCACGTAGTCGTAGTCGTAGTCCGACAACCGGGAACCGCGCGGCCGGAGGTGTGATGTTCGCACGACGGTCGATCGTGAACGTTCGTTGGCAGTGGCTGCGCATCCGGCCGCCCGCCAAGGGTTCGCCGTGGCACCTGACTTGCTTTTGGGCCGGGCACCTGGCTTGGAGGACTTCGATGATCCCTGGCGCCCAGATGCAGCGGCTGGTACCGGTCTCCGAGGATGCACGGCTCGATCGCTTCGGGCTCGTGGTGGCCCGCGGGGCGCTCTTTCGCGGCCTTCCGCCGTCGGTGCTGGAGGACCTGACCAGGCGGCTCCAGGTGCGCTCGCGCCTCGCCGGGGCGGTGCTGGTGGCGGAGAGCGATCCCGGCGACGCGATGTTCCTGATCCATCAGGGCAAGGCGCGCGTGACGCTGCTCGGCGAGAACGGGCGCGAGCTGATCCTCTCGCAGCTCGGGCCGGGCGACTTCTTCGGCGAGATGTCGCTGCTCGACGGTCGGCCGCGCTCGGCGAACGTGGTGGCCGAGGAGGACATGACGCTGCTGGTGCTCACCCGCGATGCCTTCGCGGAGCACCTCCGCGCGCACCCGCAGACCGCGCTCAACCTGCTCGCCGAGCTGTCCCTGCGGCTCCGGCGCGCCGACGAGACGATCGCCGATCTCGCGCTCCACGATGTCCACCAGCGCCTGGTGCGGACGCTCGAACGGCTGGCGCGCGAGGACGGCGAGGAGCAGGAGGGCGGGCTCCTGCTCCGGCGGCGCCCGACGCAGCAGGATCTCGCGAACATGGTGGGCTCCTGCCGGGAGACGATCAGCCGCACCTTCACGTCGTTGATCAAGCAGGGGCTGATGGTGCCGCGGGGGCGATCGCTCCTGCTCACGCGGCGGCTGCTGGCGGCCTGAGAGCCTGTGAGCAAATCCCCCCCGTCGCCTCGCGAGCGATCCGCGGCGCATCGCTTCGTTGCTCCTCGTCACCTACAGAGAGTAGGTGTCCTCGTCGCGCCTCGCGCTGCTTGCGTCTCGCTCGCGGGGCTCGCCGGCAATCGCCGGCGTGCAGCAAGCTCGGAGCGCAACGGTCCGGGATTCACTCACAGGCTCTGAGCCTTCCGCCTCCCGGGGTGCTTAACAGCGGAGGGGGCCCTCTTGCTGGCTCTTGCTCGTCACGTAGTCGTAGTCGTAGTCGTCCCGTCCGCAGCGACGGCAATCGAACTTCCTCCCGCAACAAATTCCTCCTGCCAACCGACCCCCCTGGCCGCCCAGGAGGATGCCCCT
>SHYY01000176.1 GCA_009692555.1 Myxococcales bacterium | reverse complement strand
GTCGTAGTCGTAGTCGATTCAGGGGCACTCGCGCGCGGGGGATCACCTCTCCGGCACAAGCGCGTGAGCATCTCCACGATGCGGGTCAGCAGCTCCATGGCCTGTCGCCGAGTGTCTTCCAAGGCGAGTTGCAGGACCGCAAAGGCATCCACGATCGCCTTGCACTCCATCGCGGAGCCCCGGGGCGATGCTGTGGAAGCGGGCGCCATCCGGCGCTCCGAACCGGCCCGCTCCCTCGGCGATGTTCAAGGGGATGGAGAGCGCCGCACGTTTGAGCTGATCAGTGAGAAACGAGTTCCCCCTGGGGGCGCTCGTCGCGATCTGCGACGCAAGGGCGAGGAGCTCGATGGCGCGGCGATAGACGTCGAGCTTCTGGTGGGCCAGCAGGGGCATCCTCCTGCGTGGCCAGGGGGGTCGGTTGGCAGGAGGAATTTCTTGCGGGAGGAAGTTCGATTGCCGTCGCTGCGGACGGGACGACTACGACTACGACTACGACTACGACTACGTGACGAGCAAGAGCCAGCAAGAGGGCCCCCTCCGCTGTTAAGCACCCTCGCGGTCCGACGAGCGCTCGCCTGCGACCAGCGCCTGGGCCCGAGATCGGCCGTCTTGTAAGGTTCCATACCGAGTCGTGCATGCCATCGGTGCTTCTATCCCGGTCGGCATCCCGCCGAAACGACCGAGGATAATTCATGAAGCCGATATCTCGAAGTGTGCGCCTGGGCGCCGGTGCCCTGACCCTTCTCGTCCTGTCGGCACCCGGATTCGCATCGGCCGAGGAGTCCGACGACGCGACGCTGCGATGGCGGGCACAGCACCAGTGGTACAACGACGGCGCTCCCTACGATCCCGCGAGGAAGGGGCATCCCTTCTCGCAGCGCTACATGCGCTTCCTCAATGAGGCGGCCGCGAAGGAGCGAGTCAAGTGGGGCAGCAAGATCCCCCGCTCCACCACCACGTCGGCCGCGGGCGGCACGCTGAAGACGACCCTCCCCGACTCCGGGGCGCGGGTCACCGGGACCACCTGGGTCAACCTCGGCCCCACCACCGCCACCGTCACGAAGAACGGCAGCACCACCATCCCCGGGGTCGACTCCGGCCGCGTCCGCACCATCGTCCCGCACCCCACCAACACCTCGCTCCTCTACGTCGCGTTCTCGGGCGGCGGCGTCTGGAAGACCACGGACGCCGGCGCCACCTGGACCGCGATCACCGAATCGCTGGGCTCCCTCTCGTGCGGCTCGCTGGCGATGGACCCGACCAACGCCAGCACGCTGTACCTCGGCCTCGGTGATCCCTTCGACGGAACCGGCACCGGCCTTGTCAAGTCCAGCGACGGCGGCAGCACCTGGTCGGCCCCGGTCTACCTCGGCAGCTCGACGCAGATCCCCCAGGTCGTGGTCGCGCCGGGCAGCTCGAATATCGTCCTTGCCGCCACCAACGCCGGCCTGTTCCGCTCCAGCGATGCCGGCGCCACCTGGTCCCTGGTGTCGCTGGCTACCGGCCGCGCCGAGGCGCCGTACGTCTGGTCGATTGCGTCGACCGGCGGCTCCGGCTTCGCGCTCACGCTCGAGGCGCTCTCCAGCGCCACCGCCGGCACCACCGACGGGCAGGCCTGGTACTCGTCGGACAACGGCGCCACCTGGACCCGCTCCACCGGATTCACCAAGACCGCCGGCATCGGCCGCGCCACGCTGGCCTCGGCGCCGTCCAATCGCGCCACGCTCTATGCGATGGCGGCCATCCCCAACAGCACCTCCGCCAGCGACCTCGCCGACCTCTTCAAGTCGACCAACGGCGGCCAGACCTGGACCGCGCTGTCCGCCACCACCAAGAAGTACACCAACAAGAAGAGCGAGTTGGTCGGCGGGCTCCTGAACGGCCAGGGCTGGTACAACCATCTCGTCGTCGTCCACCCGACCAACCCGAACGTGGCCTACTTCGGCGGCGCCCTCACCAACGCCCGCACCAGCGACGGCGGCAGCACCTACTACAAGATGACCGACTGGCTCGGCGCGAGCCTTCCCTACGTCCACGCCGACATGCACGCCGCCGCCTTCGACGCCGCCAACGCGCTCTACATCGGCTCCGACGGTGGCGTCTTCAAGTCGGCCAACCCGACCGCCAGCCCGACCACCTTCGCGCACATGAACAACGGCCTCGTGACGCACCTGCTCTACTCGGTCGGCTCGTCGCTGAACAACCGCGACGCGGTGATCGGCGGCCTGCAGGACAACGGCACGCGCGTCCGCGTCGGCGCCACGTCGACCTTCAACCAGTACATCGGCGGCGACGGCTTTGGCGCCGACATCCACCCTGTGACCGCGGCGACGATGGTCGGCTCGCTCTACTACGATCGCATCCAGAAGAGCACCAACGGTGGCACCACCTGGGCTTCGGCCTGCAGCGGGATCACCGAGTGCAACAACGCCTCGACCGCTCCCTTCTACACCAAGATCATCCCGTCGGCCGCCGACCCGAGCGGCAACACTCTCTACACCTTCTCCAACAGCAAGGCCTACAAGTCGACCAACTACGCCGGCGCCTGGACCGCCGTCGGCACCGCGCCCACCGACGGCGCCGCCACGCTCTACCTGCGCAACCTCGGGGTCGCCAAGACCGATACCAACCGCATCGGCGTCGTCACCAGCGGCGGCCGCGTGTTCACCTCGACCAACGCCGGGGCGACCTGGACGCTGGTCCTCCCGCCGAACAACGGCTTCTCCCTCAGCTCGATCTGGTACGACTCCACCGACGCCAGCGTGGTCTACGTGTCGTCGGTGGCGGCGGACGCGACCAAGACCCACCTGTGGAAATCCACCAACGGCGGCGCGACCTACAGCGCGATCGATGGCGGCGGCTTCCCGGCCGGCATCCCGGTCAACTCGATCAAGAACGACCCCACCGATTCCCTCCACCTCTTCGCGGGCACGCACCTCGGGATCTACGAGTCCTCCGACGGTGGAGCGACCTGGAGCCGCTTCGGCGCGGGGCTGCCGCTGGTCAACGTCTTCGACTTCTACATCTCGTCGGACTCTACGCTGATGCGCGCCGCGAGCTACGGCCGCGGCTTCTGGCAGCTCCAGTAGTACGCTGGTCCGCTCCGTTCATCTTTCATGCTAGGGTGCCTCCCGAAATGAACGGACCGCTCGCGATCATCTTCCCCGGGCAAGGATCCCAGCGCGCCGGGATGGCGTCGGACTTCCATGCCCAGATGCCGGCGGCCCGCGCGGTGTTCGACGAGGCCAGCGAGGCGCTCGGGATCGATGTCGCGGCGCTGTGCTTCCAGGAGGATCCGCGGCTCGACCTGACCGAGTTCACCCAGCCGGCGATCCTGACCGCGGAGATCGCGATGTACCGCGGGCTCACGGCCGAGTACGGGCTGGCGGCGGACTGCTTCGGGGGCCACAGCCTTGGGGAGTACACCGCCCTCTGCGCCGCCGGCGCGCTTCCACTGGCGGTTGCGGTGCGCCTGGTGCGGCTGCGCGGGGCGCTCATGCAGCGCGCCGTCCCCGTCGGTGAGGGGGCGATGGTGGCGGTGATCGCGCCCGGCATTGGGGCGGAGGCGAGCGCGCCGGTGGACGAGGCGGCGGCGAGCTTCGGGATCGATATCGCCAACCGGAACGCGAAGGATCAGGTGGTCCTTTCGGGCGGCGCCGAGGCGATCGGTCGCGCGGTGGAGTGGCTCTCTTCGCGGTTCGCCGGTACCGAGCACCGCCTCGTGCCGCTCGCGGTGAGCGCCCCCTTCCACAGCCGCCTGATGCGCGCCGTGGAGCCCGAGTTCGCCGAGGCCCTCCGACGGGAATCGGCCGCGATCGTCCCCGCCGCGGCGGCGCGCGTGACCTCCAACTTCACCGGCGGATTCCACGCGCCGGACACGGATTCGATCGTCCGCGCGCTGGTCTCCCAGATCAGCGGCACCGTGAACTGGCTGGCCAACATGGAGGTGCTGGGCGCCGCCACCGAGGCTGGCACGATCTACGAGATCGGCCCGGGGCGTCCGCTGCGGACGTTCTTCCAGAGCGTCGGGCGCGAGGTGACGTCATTTGTGTCGCTGAAGGCGGCGGCGCGGGAGCTGCGCGCACCATGAGCATCGCGTTCGATCGCCATCACTGGGCGCTCATCCTTGGCGGATCGAGCGGCTTCGGCCTCGCCACCGCGCAGAAGCTGGCGCGCCACGGCATGAACATCGCGATCGTCCACCGCGATCGGCGCGGCGCGATGGCGAGCATCGAGACCGGCTTCGACGCGATTCGCGAGGCGGGCGTCCGCTTCGCCTCCTGGAACATCGATGCGCTCTCCGAGGCGGGCAAGAAGACGGTGCTCGACGACCTGACGGCACACCTCGCCGCGCGATCCGGCGACGATGAAGCCGGTCGCGTGCGGATGGTGATGCACTCGGTCGCCTCCGGGAACCTGAAGCCGATCGTCACTCCGCACGCCTCGCTGGGCGATCCTGCCCGCCGCGCCCGCAGCGGCCTCGCGGCGCGCCTCGGGATCACCGAGGAGGCGCTCGGCGATGCGGTGCGCGGCGTGCTCACCGACGACGATGCCGCCTTCGCACTGAACGCCCTCGCCGATCCGCCGGCCTACGATCCCGAGCTGGTGATCGGCGACGAGGACTTCGCCCAGACCATCTTCAACATGGGGACCAGCCTCGCCAGCTGGACGCACGATGTCCACCAGCGCGGCCTGTTCGCCGCCGACGCGCGCGTCCTGGCGATGACCAGCGAGGGCAACGAGGTCGCCTGGCGCGGCTACGCGGCGGTCTCGGCAGCCAAGGTGGCGCTAGAATCGGTGACGCGCTCGATCGCCGCGGAGTACGCGCCCTACGGCGTGCGCGCCAACGTGGTCCAGGCGGGGGTCACCGATACCGCCGCGCTCCGCCACATCCCGGGAGCCGCCCAGCTCAAGGCCTCGGCGCGTCTCCGCAACCCGTTCGGTCGGCTGACCCGTCCCGCCGACGTCGCGAACTTCATCTGCCTCCTCTGCACCGACGAGGCCGCGTGGGTGAACGGCGCGATCCTGCGCGTGGACGGTGGCGAGCGGATCGCGGGCTAGTATGGGCGCGCTCTTCCTCCACGGCGCGGGTCACTTCCACCCGGAGAACGTGATCGACAACCGCTTCCTGGCGGACCTGGCGATCGACACCACCGAGGAGTGGATCCGCGAGCGCGTCGGGATCGAGCGGCGGCACACCGTCCTCCCGCTCGACTACCTCCGGCAGACCCACAACGCCGATGTGCGCGCGGCGCAGGAGGCGGCGCTCTACACCAACGCCGAGACCGGCAAGCGCGCAGCGACGATGGCGCTCACGCGGGCGGGCATCACCGCGCAGGACATCGGGATGGTGGTGGCGGGCGGCTGCTGCCCCGATCGCGCGATCCCGTCGGAGGCGTGCGGGATCGCCGCGGCGCTCGGGATCGAGGCGCCCTCGTTCGATATCAACTCGGCCTGCTCGTCGTTCGGCGCGCAGCTCCATGTGCTGTCGTCGATGCAGGATTTGCCGGAATATGTCCTGGTGGTCAATCCGGAGAACACCACCCGGGTGGTCGATTACCGCGATCGCTCCACCGCGGTGCTGTGGGGCGACGGGACCAGCGCGGCGGTGCTCTCCTCCCGCCTGCCTTCGCGCCTGCGCGTCACCGACACCTCGCTCGCCTCGTCGCCCGCCGGTTGCGACGCGGTGACCATCCCGCGCCTCGGCCACTTCGCGCAGAACGGCAGCGCGGTCCAGCGCTTCGCGATCAAGACCACCGTCGCGTGCATGGAGCGGCTCCTCCCGGCCGCGCGCGAGCGGTCGGCAGCGACGGGCGGACGGCTCCTCTTCATCGGCCACCAGGCGAACCGGCTGATGCTCGAGTCGTCGGCCACGCGCGCCGGGATCGCCGCGGATCGCCACTGGCACAACGTCACCGACTTCGGCAACACCGGCGCGGCGGGCGCGCCAACAGTGCTCTCGCAGCACTGGGACGACCTGCTGGCGGGCGACACGGTGCTGATAGTGATGGTCGGCTCGGGGCTCACCTGGACCGGGATGCGGGTCGAGGTGGCCGCGTGATCACCCACGCCGAGTTCGTCTCCCGCACCCACTTCGCCAAGGACGAGCTGATCGCGATCGGTCTCGGCAACCTGGTGTCGGATCCGCCCGCCGAGTTCATCCGCCTCCCCGCGCCGCCGATGCTGATGATCGATCGCGTGGTCGAGCTCTCGCGCCAGGGACCGCGCGGCCGGATCGTCGGTGAGCAGGACATCCATTTCACCGACTGGTTCTTCCAGTGCCACTTTCGCGGCGATCCGGTGCAGCCCGGCTGCCTCGGCGTCGACGCAGTGTGGCAGCTGGTCGGGCTCTACTGCTCGGCCAACGGAGCGGCGGGATCGGGGCGCGCGCTCGGCTGCAAGGAGGTCGAGTTCTCGGGGCAGATCCGGCCGTTCAACAAGGTGGTGCGCTACGAGGTCGATATCCGGCGCTACTCGGCGCTGAAGGAGTCGGGCTCGGCGGTCGCGATGGGCAACGCGCGCGTGCTGGTCGACGGTGAGCTGATCTACACGATCAAGGACGCCAAGGTCGGGATGTTCCTCGGCATCGCCTACCCCGACTACCCGGCGCGCTCGGCCAACAGCGTCGGCGGGATCATGGATCGCGGGAGCGCGCCGGCTCCCGAGAAGGGCGCGGGATGATCCTCACCGTCGCAGAAGTGCTCGATCTGATCCCGCAGAAGCCGCCGTTTCGCTTCCTCGACCGGCTGCTTCGGCTCGACGAGAACGGGGCGATCGGCGAGTACACCTTCCGCCCCGACGAGTCGTTCTACGCCGGCCACTTCCCGGGCGATCCGGTGACGCCGGGGGTGATCCTCCTCGAGGCGATGTGCCAGACCGGCCTGGTCGCGCTCGGGATCTACCTGCTCGGCCTGGAGACGCCGCGCGAGGAGATCACCCGCACCGTCACGCTGTTCACCGACTCCACCGCCGAGTTCGAGCGGGTGGTGCGGCCGGGCGAGACGATCCGGATCACCGCCGAGCGCCTGGTGTGGCGGAGGCGAAAGCTGAAATCCAAGGTGGAAGTGACGCTCCTCGACGGCAGTCCGGTCGCGCGCGGCGTCGTCGCTGGAATGGGAGTGATCCGTGGAAGCTGAACGGCGCGTGGTGGTCACAGGTCTCGGCGTGCTCGCGCCGAACGGGCACGGGCTGGCGGCTTTTTCGGACGCGCTGCGCGCCGGGAAGAGCGGGATCCGCTTCCATCAGCACCTCGCCGACGCGAAGTTCGCCTGCCAGGTCGGCGGCATTCCGGAAGGCGTCGAGGAGCTGCAAAACCGCTACCTCACCGACGAGGAATTGCGGGCGATGAACCCGAACATGATCTACGCCGCGATCGCCGCGATCGACGCATGGAAGGACGCCGGCCTCGAGCGCCTGACCCACGACTCGGTCGCGCCCGACTGGGATTCGGGGGCGATCCTCGGCACCGGGATCGGCGGGATCGACACCATCGCCGAGAAGCTGGCGCCGAAGACCAACGAGGGCAAGGTCAGCCGCCTCGGCAGCACGATGGTCGAGCAGATCATGTCGAGCGGGAACAGCGCGCGCGTCGCCGGGCTGCTCGGGCTTGGCAACCAGGTGAGCACCAACTCGTCGGCGTGCACCACCGGCACCGAGGCGGTGGTGATGGCCGCGGAGCGCATCCGCCGCGGCTTTGCGGAGCGGATGCTGGCCGGCGGATCGGAGGGGCACTCGAAGTACATCTGGGCCGGCTTCGATGCGATGAAGGTGCTGAACCGGACCCGCAACGAAACGCCCGCCGAGGCGTCCCGGCCGATGAGCGCGAGCGCCGCCGGGTTCATCCCGGGCTCGGGCGCCGGCGCGCTGCTCCTGGAGAGCCTGGAGAGCGCCCAGCGACGGGGGGCACGGATCTACGCCGAGGTGCTGGGCGGCTATGTCAACTGCGGCGGACACCGGATGGGCGGCAGCATGACCGCCCCCAACCCCACCGGCGTGCAGCGCTGCATCCGCGGTGCGATCGCCAGGGCGGGCATCCGACCCGACGAAATCGATCTCATCAACGGGCACCTCACCGCCACCTTCGCCGACCCCCACGAGATCGGCAGCTGGGCCGCCGCGCTCGAGCTCTCCCCGGAGCGCTTCCCGTTCGTGCAGGCCACCAAGTCGCTGCTCGGGCACGCCCTCGGCGCGGCCGGCGGGATCGAGTGCGTCGCGTCGGTGCTGCAGCTCGATCAAGGCTTCGTCCACGGCTCGATCAACTGCGAGGATCTGCACCCCGCCCTCGCCCCCTACGCGGCGCGCATCCCGCACCGCTCGCTCGATCTCCCGTCGCTGCGCGTGATCGCCAAGGCCAGCTTCGGCTTCGGCGACGTCAACGGCTGCGTCATTTTCCGGAAATTCGTCAGCGAAGGGCCCGCGAATGGACAAGTTGATCGATGATCGCGGCCGAGGCGCCCGGATGGCGAGGCGCGACGAGAGAGAATACTCTCTGTATTTGACCGAGGAGCAACGAAGCCAGCCGGGATGGATCGGCCGCGAGGGCGATCGAGTTGTCCATTCGCGGGCCCTAACCACCACTGAATGCGGAGTCATTGATGAACGAGCAGGAAGTCTTCGACAAGGTCGTCAACATTCTCAAGCCCTTCGTCCGGGATCAGTCGGCGCTGCTCCAGGTGACCAAGGAGACCTCGATCCTGAAGGATCTGAAGGTCAACTCGGCGCGCCTGGTGGACATCGTCCTCGAGATCGAGGACGCCTTCGATGTCCAGGTCAGCGACGAGGAGGCCGATCGCGTCCGCACCGTCGGTGACGCGGTCGCGCTGATCGTCGACCGGAAGAAGTAGCCCCCGCCTGCTCGTCGGCAACGACGTGATCGACCTCGCGGATCTCGAGGCGATCGGTGGCGCCGGTCGAGCGCGCTTCGTCGCGCGGGTGTGCGACGAGCGCGAGCAGGAGCTGATCGCCCTCGCCCCCGATCCCCACCTCGCGCTCTGGTCCCACTTCGCCGCCAAAGAGGCCGCATTCAAAGTCGTGGCCAAGCTGCGGCCCGACACGATCTTCGCCCATCGCCTCTTCCACGTCGATCTCACCGCCGACCTCGTGCTGTGGACCGAGTTCGCCTTCGACCTTCGGCTCGCGGTGACCCCGGACTACGTGCATGCCGTGGTGGCGATCGTGACCGACGGATGCCGGTCGACCGTCGCTGCGTGCGCTGCGGGCGAGAGCGGCAGCAGCGCCGCGAGGCGGCTCCTGTGCGGGCTGCTCGCTTCGTCCCAGGCGCCCGGGACGGAGCCGATCACAATCGTGCGCGACCCGAGCCCGGGGAGCTGGGACGGTTTCGCGCCGCCGCGCGCGCTGCTGGCAGGCAAGCGCCTCCCGGTCGATGTCAGCCTCTCGCACCACGGCCGCTTCGCCGCCTGCGCGGTGGTCCCTGCGACCGCAGCCGAAACTTGAAGCGCGACGACGGTTGGAAGATCCTGGCCCCATGCAAAGCCTCCCGCTCGCCGCCCTCGCCCTCTTCGGCCTTGCTCTGGCTCCGCTCTCCGCCCGCGCCGACAAGCTGAAGCTCCACGACGGGAAGTGGGAGATCACCGTCCAGATGCAGATGCCCGGGATGGGGAACCTGCCGCCGATCGTCCACCGGCAGTGTCTGACCCAGAAGGACTTCGTGCCGAAGGGGCACCAGTAGGGGACGGAGAAGTGCGAGGTCGTCGACCGCACACTCTCCGGCGACAAGGTGACCTGGAAGATGCGCTGCGCGGGCCAGCGGGGGACGGTCGAGATGCACGGCGAGGCCACCTACACCGGCGACGCCTTCGAGGGGCAGATGACGATGAAGACGGCCGATCCGCGCTCGGGCCGGCAGATGGAGATGAAGTCCACCATGCACGGCAAGCGCGTCGGCGCCTGCGAGTGAGCAGGCTGTGAGCCTCGGCTGATCCCCCCGGGGACCGGTTGTGGTAGCGTCGTCGCACCCACCGGAGACACGCCATGACCGAGCAGTCCATCGCCGCCTTGCAGCGCTTCGTTGATCACCACGCCGCCGACCTTCGCCTCGCCGAGAGCGCGCTCGCCGATCGGAGCGGGCCCGAGGCGGCGCGCCGGGTGCTCGCGGGCGCCCTCAACTACTCCTTCGACCTCCTCGACATCTTTCCCGATCAGTACAAGGGGCTCGGCACCGCCGATGACGGGATCGTGCTCCGGCTGGCGGCGCAGCAGGCGGTCGCGGCCGGGCTCGCGCACGAGGGGCTGGCGCGGCTGGCCGCGGAGGTCGCGGATGTCGAGTTGGTGCTCGGCGATCTCACCGCCGGGTTGTCGCAGTTCGTGGCGCGACTCGACAAGCGCGTCGTCGGCGGCCGCACCGTCGAGCAGATCCTCGGCGATCGCGATGTCTACGCCCTCTTCGCCGCCGACGTCGAGCGCCAGGCCCAGCGCCACAAGCCGCAGCCGATCGACGCCGGCGGGCCGGCCGCGACGCGCGCCCTCGACGAGCTGCGCCGGATGGTCCGCCACGCCCTCAAGAAAGAGGGCATCGCGTTCACTTCTTGATCGTGCGGTAGAGGTAGGCGATCGTGCCCGGCCGCTGGATGAGACCGAGGCCTTCCGAGAGCTGCTCGACGAGCTTCTCCGCCTCGGCGTCGTCACCGCCGTCGGTGCCGATGGCTGCTGCCACGTAGCGGGCGAGCATGACCAGCTTCGAGTCGGGGAGGCCGAGCAGCGCGGCGTATTCGGAGAGCGCCTCCATCTCGCCCTGGTCCACCTTCCCGTCGGCGAACAGCACCACCATCGCGTCGGTGATGAGGGACATCCGCAGCACGGAGTCGTACCGCAGGTTTCCGACGATCTCTCGCGCGGCATCGTGATCGCGCGTGCGCGCTCCCGTCAGGACCGCGGTCTCGCCCTCCTTCGAGATCCCGAGCACACCGCACAGGCGGCGCACCTGCTCCAGCTCTTTCGCGTGGACTTCCCCGTCGGCCAGCACCACGGCCGCCACCGCGGTGAGGTAGTCCACGCGCTGCGCTTCGGGGAGGTCCTGCGCCGGATGACGTTCTGCGCCCATGCCGACGATAAAAGGCTCTGGCCTCCGGTTTGTCAACCAGGGGAGCAGACGCTACTTCTTTAGCTCATCCACTTTCGACTTGAGAAAATCGAGCCCCTTCTTGCCCGCCTCCTTGCTCCTGTCGGCGACGTCGCGCGCACCCTCCTTCAAGGCCGCCGCGTCGACGGTGGCGGCGTTCGCCTGCAGACGATCGAGCCAGGCGATCGGCTGGTAGGCCTTCTTGCCGCGCTCCGGCCCGAGCAGCGTCGCGAGGATGTGCTCCAGTCCGCCCGCCCGTGCCACCAGAGCCCGGCCGATCAGCGCGCCAGCGCGGGCGCGGCTGAACAGCGCAATGTGCTTGCCGCCCGAGCCACCGGACGACAGCAGCTGGTCCGCCGACGACTGGATCTCCTTCCGCGTCGCCTCGTCGAGGTGTGGGCTCCGGGCGAGCTTTGCCAGCGCCTGGCCCGCCTCCGGATAGCGCCCGCGACGGTAGTGGATGAAGGCCCATCCCCACTGCGTCGCCTCGTTGTCGATTCCGATCCTGTCGAGCGCGGTCAGAGCGGCCTCGATGTCCTCCTCGGCGGCCTTGTCGCGACCCAGGCCCATGCGGTTCCACGCGCGGGCGAAGTGGCCGATCGCATTGAGGATCTCGACGCTCTGCGGGCCGGTGCGCGAGGTGATCGCGGACAGCTCCGCGAGATCCGCGGGCTGGATCCGCGAGGCCTCGACCAAGAACTCGTCGAGCTCCTCCTCGGCGGCGTAGTGGTACTCGGCGCCGCAGAAGAGCAGGCCGCGCTCGAGCCGCGATGCAGCGCGCGGGGCCCACGGCCAGCCCGGCTGCGCCTCGGCGCGGGAGAGTTCGTAGAAGGCCAGATCGGGGAGTGGGGCGCGACCGGAGCGATCCGCCTGCTCGATGACCTGGAGGGCGAAGGCGGTGAGGAGGTGCTCGATCGGGTTGTCGTACCAGGGAGCGGGCGGCGCACCGACGTAACCCTGCCACAGCAGCGGGAAGGTGTCCTCGTCGTGGGCGTTGATCGCGCTGCGCGCCTCATGGACGCCGATCGCGAGGCGCAGGTAGACCTCCGCCGACTGCTTGAGATCGACCGGCGGCTCGCGGGTCTTCTCGAACGCCGCGAGGAGATCGAGAATCTCCTTCGGCGCCTTCTCGCTGCCGCGCGCCCGGAGCAGGATCTTGAAGCCGCGGTAGGGGACGAGCGCGTAGGACTTCTCGATCCGCTCTCTGATCTTCGCACGCTCGGCGGCGGCAAGGTGCGCATCGCTCCTTCGGCAACCCGCCGTCGCCGCCACCGCAGCCAGCACCATCACCTGGAGCCATCGACCCATGGGGAACTCCTCACCGAGCGCTCGCATCGGGCCCGAGTGTAGCCGATCACCCCCGCCGCGTTTCGAGAACGGCAGCGACGTGAATTGACGCGTCAGGAAGGGGAAGGCAGGCGATCGAGCACGATGCGCCCTTCCCGAAGGGAAACTCGCAGTTGAAGTGCCGCAGGAAGTCGAGTCCGACCAGCCCGTCGATGGCATCCGACTGCGAAACGTCGAGGACGTGGACCAGAAAATCGCTGAATTCGTACGCCAGCGGGAGAGGGAGACGATCCCGGGCCCACCGCCTGTCCCTACAACCACGAACCGCGCCCCTTCACCCCCGGGTGCTTAACAGCGGAGGGGGCCCTCTTGCTGGCTCTTGCTCGTCACGTAGTCGTAGTCGTAGTCGTAGTCGTAGTCGTCCCGTCCGCGGCGACGGCAATCGAACTTCCTCCCGCAACAAATTCCTCCTGCCAACCGACCCCCCTGGCCTCCAAGGAG
>SHYY01000175.1 GCA_009692555.1 Myxococcales bacterium | reverse complement strand
GGGCCGGTTCGGAGCGCCGGATGGCGCCCGCTTCTACAGCATCGCCCGGGGCTCCGCGATGGAGTGCAAGGCGATCGTGGATGCCTTTGCGGTCCTGCAACTCGCCTTGGAAGACACCCGGCGACAGGCGATGGAGTTGCTGACCCGCATCGTGGAGATGCTCACGCCCATGTGCCGGAGAGGTCATCCCCCGCGCGAGAGTGCCCCTGAATCGACTACGACTACGACTACGACTACGACTACGACTACGTGAGCGGAGGGACCCCCTTCTCCGTTAAGCGCCCGGATCGGAGCGCCCACTTGCCGGATCGGTCCGCGCCGGGCAAGCTCCCCGCGGAGGTCGGCCTCGGCGATCGCCGAGACGCCTCGCGCTTCGCGCGAAAGGAAGGCAGTATGGATCACTCCCCCCGGTTCCTGGCTCTGGTCGAAGACGCCAAGCGGCGCGTGCGCGAGACGACGGTGGCGGAGGTGCGTGCGCGCCAGCAGGCCGGAGCGCGCTTTCGCCTGATCGACGTGCGCGAAGATCTGGAGTGGGCGGCGGGGCGGGCCGAAGGGGCGATCCACCTCGGCAAGGGGATCCTCGAGCGTGACGTCGAGAAGGCGGCGCCGGATCTCGACGAGGAGCTGGTCCTGTACTGCGGCGGTGGGTTCCGCTCGGCCCTCGCCGGCGACGCGCTGCAGGAGATGGGCTACCGCAACGTGCTCTCGATGGCGGGCGGCTGGCACGCCTGGACCGTCGCCGGCCTGCCTACGGAGCGGTGAGTCCCCGAAGGCCCAGGGGACGCTGAGGTGCCGCCTACGGCGGGTCGATGAGGCTCAGTAGATCCCCGCCCCCGCTGGTTCCGCCGTCGGTGGGCGAGGGGGGATCGGCCCGCGGCGCTGGCGGGGGAGTGATCGGCACCGGGGGCGGCACGGGCGTGGTGGCGGCGCGACGGCGCTTCCAGTGCGCCTGGTGGTAGATCCATTGCCGCTGCGCGCTGTCGAACTCGTAGCGCGCGCGGACGTACTCGTAGTCGGCGCGACCCTGCAGCCAGCGCCCTCCCTTCCACATGTAGATCCCGTTGACGTGGTCCCAGTGGCCGGCGATCCAGAGGTAGCCGAACCCCGGTGCGGTCGGCCTGGCGGGCTCCTTCTTGTCCGGCGGCGGCGGCGCAGCGACGGGAACGGCCACCACCACCGGCGCGGCGGGAGCGCTCTCCCCGCCGCTGAGCGTCGCGCCGCAGCCCGCAGCGAGAAGGCACCCGAGGGCGGCAGAGGCGATCGCGCGGCGCACTGTCAACGATACTAGAGAGCCCACGGAGAGCGGTCAAGAAGTCGGCACCTCCCGCTCACCTCCCGCCGCGACGCCGCGCCCCGGCGAACCGCAAATTGCCCGCTCCCCGCCGTGGCGATAGAGTGGCGCGATGCGGTCCGAGATCATCCGCGACGCCTTGGGACTCGCCGGACTGCTGCCCGGGTGGGGCGCCTTGTGGGCCGCGTCGCGGGCGCGCCCGGTGACGCTCCATCCCGCGTGGACCGACGCCTGGTGGCACACCCTCGGAGGCGAAGGCGAGCTCCTGATCGTGGCCTGCAGCGACGAGGAGGGACTGTGCGGGGTGGCGCCCTTCTACCTCACGCCGCCGCGCGGCGGGGCGCTCCGGGCACGCGAGCTTCGTCTGATCGGCGATGGGGTGGTCGGTGCGCGGAGCGCGGTGCTGATCCGCCCGGGCAGCGAGGCGGCGGTGCAGGACGCGGTGACCGCGACCCTCGCCCGGGAGCGCGGCTGGGACCTGCTCGATCTCGCGCTGCGCGACGGTGCGGAGCTGGAGGAGCTGGCGTCGCGCTTCGCCGCCCAGGGAAGCAGGATCGAGCCGGCGGAGGCGCGTGGCCGCCCCGAGATCCGCCTCGATGAAGTGGGCCGGGATTGGCTTGCCGCGCGCAGCGGTCCGGAACCGGCGCCGGGGACGTTGCTTCGCGAGCACGCCGGCGACGATTTCGCGCGCGCCCTCCCGTCGCTGCTCGAGGTGGCCCGCAGCGCGACCTCTCCGGGTCCGAGCGGCGAGCCGGCCTTCCTGCGCCTTCTCGAGACGGTCGCGCCCAGGCTCCACGCCGCGTCGGCGGCGCGCCTCTTCACCGCCGATTCCGCCGGCGAGCTGATCGCCGGCTCCCTCGTCCTCGTCGACGGGCGGCGCTGGATCGAGCTCTGCAGCGGGTCGCGCCCCGGGGTGCGGACCGAGATCGTGACCCGCGAAGCGATCCGCCGCGCGATCGCGGAGCAGGCCGAGGTGTTCGAGTTCCTGGGCGGGGAGCAGCCGCTCGCGAACACGCGCGCCGAAGGGACGCGGATGCGCGTCTACGGCCGGACGGCTGCCGGGATGCTCCAGCGCGGGTACGCCTCGCTCGCGCGGCGCGCCGGCTCGGTGGCGGATGCGGCGACACGCCCGATCGACCGGGTGGGCGATCGGATCGGCAGGCTGCGCGAGTCGGCCCCCGAGGCCGTGCAGCGCGTCGTCGCGCGGGTGGCGACTTTCGCCCGGCTCCATCTCTACCGCGGCGAGCTGTTCGTGCGCGGTGGCGCCGCTCCCGCCGGGATCACTCTGCGCCTGTTCTCCGAGAGCGACTTCGATGGGCTCTCCGATCGGCCGGCGTTCCTCGCCCGCCTCGGCCTGGTCGAGGGCTACTGCCGGCAGAAGTGGCAGCGCGGCGACAGCGTGGTCCTCGCGGAGCTCGACGGGCAGCCGGCCGGAATCCTCTGGTGCGCGCGCGTCCCGGTCCACGTCCCCGACATCGGCCGCGAGGTGCGCCCGCTCACCGGCGAGTGCTACATCCACGACGTGTTCGTGCCGCCGGATGCGCGCGGCCGCGCCGTCGCTCCGGCGATGCTCGACTTCCTCGCTCGCGAGCTGCGCGGCCGCGACATCTACCGTGCCTGGGCCCTCATCGAGCGCTCCAACGCGGCCTCGACGCGCGCCTTCGAGAAGGCCGCCTACGCGTCGGTGGCCGACGTGATCTACGCGCGCATGGGCGGCGCGAGCAAGCTGCTGGTGCGTCCCCCCGATCCCGAAGCGCGCGCGTTCCTCGGCGTCACCGGAAAGCCGGGGCGGGCCCGCTGAAAAGGGCGACCAGCAACGGCAACGGGAACGGCAGAACGGGAACGGGAACGGGGCGCCGATGGTCTGGATTCGCTGCTTGCGCCGCTGCAAGCCCGCCTCCTCCTCGTCGAGGAAGGCGGCGAGCGCGAGCAACCCCTCCTCGGTGGCAGGGAGACGATCACGCTCCTGGTGGCCTTCGAACGCGCCGGGCAGCTCCGCGAGGTAGCGGGCGAGTCAGATCGGGTCGCCACCTACACTGACCCTCACTGAACCCTCACTGCAGGGCTGTCGAGTTCTCCGCATCCGCAGCGGTACGGGCCCGGCGCCAGGGGTTCCCGCTGCCGTCACCGTTGCCGTTTCCGTTTCCGTTGCCGTTCCCGTTTCCGTTCCCGTTTCCATCGCCGTTTCCATCGCCGTCGCCGCCACTTCGTCGCTGCCGCGCCTGGACGCCGACCCGTTCGCCGCCTCGTCCGCTAGCCGTCCTCCCGGGCGGAGACCGCAAGCCGACCCAGGCCCGCTTCCGCATGGAAACGCCGGCTGCCCGTGCCCCCTCGGCGACGGCAACGGCAACCTGAACGGCGACGGCGACGGGGCAGCTTGCCGAGGCGGCTCGTCAGCGATCAACGCGCGCCGTGCGCTGCCGCAGCACAGCGACGACGCGCGCGGTGCCTTGCCGCCGGATCTTCGAGCGCGCGGCGATGAGCACGATCGGGTAGGCGCGCTGATCCGGGCGCAACGTGACCTCCGTCGCACCGACGCGGAAGCTGCCCTCGGGCGAGGCGGTCGTCACCAGCCACAGCGTCTCGCCGGCCCGGCCGGGGAGCGTCGTCCCGTCCCTTGGCGCGCAGCTCTCTCTATCGCACGACCAGCCACCGGCGCGGGCGAGGTCGCTCGCCCCGGCCGCGCCGGCCGCGCCGAGCGCATGGAGGCGCGCCAGCGCGAGCACCGCCTCGGCCACCACCGGCGGCTCCTTCTCGACGGTGAGAAGGTGCGCGAGCGGCGCCACCGCCGCCCGATCGCCGAGCCTTCCGAGCAACCGCGCCATCTCCGCCCGCACCGGGACGTACGGCTCCTCCGCGATCGTCGTGCCCAGGCGGAGGGCCGCCCGCGGCACCGGCAGCTCACCGAGCGCCCGCACCACCTCCAGCCGCGTCCGCACATGATCGAGGTGGGCGACCAGCGGCCCCGCGGCGGCCGGGTCGTGGCTCGCGCCGAGCGCGGCAATGATCCGTTTCTCCACCTCCTCGGGCAGCGGATCGTCGAGCGCGCGCGTCAGGAGCGGCACCGCGCGCTGCCTCTCCCCGTCGAGCGCCGCGAGGGCGAGCGCGGTCTCGGCGCGCACCCGGACGTCGGCATCGGCGCGCGCAGCGTAGGCGGCGAGGCGCTCGATCGGCCCGCGATCCCCGGCCCGAAGCGCGAGGGCCAGAAGCCGTACCTCGTCCGGCGCCGCGCGTAGCGCTTCCTCGATCGCGCCACGGATTTCCGGATCGTCGGGAAGCTCGAGCAGCACCGCCGCCGCCTCGGCGCGCAGCTTCGGATCGCCCAGCAGCCCACCCAGCTCTCCCGTCGCTCTACGCTCCCCGAGCCGCCCGCGCTCCAGGATCCCCCGCGCCCGCTCCTCGTCGCCCTCCCCGACGGGCAGCCGCTCGAACGCCGATTGGTCCGCCATCCACGCCGCGAGCCGCGCGCGAAGCGCGGCTGCCCGCGGGATGCCCTCCGGCCGGCCCGCGAGGTTTTTTTGCTCGCCCGGGTCGCTGGCCACGTCGAACAGCTGGCAGTAGTCGCGCGCCACGTCGCACAGCAGGCGCTCGCTCCCCGACGCCACCAGCTTTTGTGATCCGAGCTCGGCGAAGGTCGGGGCGAGGCGCGCCTCGGGGCATCCGGGAGGCGACATCCAGGGGCCCAGGTCCTGCCCGCGCATGCGCGCCGACGGCGTGATCCCCGCGAGCCCGAGCAGCGTCGGTGCCACGTCGATCAGTCCGACCGGCGCCACGATCCGGCGCGCGGGGAGCCCCTTCTTCAGCGCCACGAAGAACAGCGGCACGCGCACCTGCTCCTCGAACAGCGTGGTGCCGTGGTAGCGCCCTCCATGCTCACCGAACTCCTCGCCGTGATCGGCGGCGACGACGATCAGCGCGCCCGGCCGCATGCTCTCGATGTGGCGCAAAAGGCGCGCGATCTCCTGATCGACGAAGTGCACCTCGCCGTCGTAGCGCTCGATCGCCGTCGCGGGCGGGTGGCCGTCGGGCGCATGCCCGTCGTGAAGGTCGTAGGGCATGTGCGGCTCGAAGTAGTGCACCCAGGCGAAAACCCGCGTCGGGCGCTCGCTCTCAAGGAAGCGGATCACCTGGTCAGTCCGCCCGCCCGCATCCATGTGCTCGTACTTCACGTACTCGAAGTGGTAGGCGCTCTTCTCGACCTCGACGAACCGCTGGTGGTCGATGAAGAAAACCGACGGTGGGAAGAACGCGGCGGTCTTGTAGCGCACGCGCTGGAAGACATCGGCGAGCGTCTCGTGGCGCGCCGGATCCTCGCCCAGCGCGGTGAGCGAGTGGACGTACTTCCCGGTCAGCAGCGTCGCCAGCGCGAAGCTGGTGTGCGGCACCTGGGTGTAGGCGTGCTCGAAGGAGACACCGCGCCCGGCGAGCGCGGCCAGGTTCGGGGCGGTGCGCGCGGTCAGGCGATCGGCGCGCAGCGCGTCGACGGTGATCAGGAAGACATCCGTGTCGGCGAGCAGCGGTCCAGGCGGCAGCGGGCCGGCGGATCCGGCGCGGGCGAGGGTCACCGTCGGTGGGCCGGCTCCCCGGGTGAGGCCGGCGGCGCGCGCGCCCTCGAGCAGCCGCGGCAGCAGGCAGCCGTTCTGGTAGGCGACCGCGCGCAGCGACTCCGATCGGGCGAGCCGCTTGAGCGCGAACGCGCCCCCGGCGACGGCGAGCAGGCCGACGGCGACGGTGAACGCGGGCGCGACGACGTGGGCGGCGGAGCGCGTTCGCCGCGCCGCCAGGAAGAGGGCGTGCAGCGCACCCGCCGAAAGCGCGAACGCGAGCGCCTCGCAGCCGAGATGGAACGGGAGGTACAGCCGCGGGAGGACCCGCTGGTCGAGGAGGTAGACGCCCACCAGCGCCGCAAAGAGGGCCACCGCGACGAGCCCGCCCCGAGCGGCGGGAGCACCCACGATCCGCGCCCGGAGCACCATCGCGACACGCAGCGCGAAGTAGAACCCGCCGAGCAGCGTCAGGCCCGCGGCGAGGGCGATCGCGTCGTGCGCCGGGAGCAGCTGCGCGCGCCGCCCGGAGAAGAGCGCCGCGGTCGCCATCGCCACCGCCGGTGTCGCCACCCCGGTGTAGATGCGCGCCGCCCACACCCGCCGCCGCGGCAGCCCCACCAGCGACGAGACCGCCCGGTCCACCGCGGCCACCACCGCGCCGAGGAGCAGCCCGGCGAGCGCGCCCGCCGCCGCGGCGAGGAGCAGGCCGGAGACGGCGAAGGCGATCCGCTCGCCGAGGCCGTCGAACGCGCCGCTCGCCGTCGCGAGCACGAAGGCCACCTCGATCGCAGCGGGCAGGAGGGCCGCGAAAATTCCGAGGACCAGCCCGCCGCAGACGATCCGTCGGACGCGGTTTCGCCGCTCGATCACGTCGCGCGACGCTACAAGATCCCGGGAGGGGCGGCAATCACCTCTTCAGGTCACTTCTTCAAGGCCAGCACCACCAGCGCCAGTGCCAGCAGCAACCCGATCACCAGCCCGCCGATCATCATCGGGTTCATGGCCCGGCCGGCCTGAACCACCGCTCCGGCCGGCGGCAGATCGAGGACCATCGTCCGCAGGCCCGCCTCGCCGGCGAAGAAGCGCTGCATCTTCTTGAACAGCGGCAGGTAGTCCGTCGGGGGGAACGGCATCGTCTCGCCCTTGTAGCGCTGTGCGTGCAGGTTGCCGATGTAGTCGTAGGTGCGCAGCTCGACGGTCTTCTCGACCTGATTGACGCTCCCGACGACGATCGCCGGCCCCTTGTCGGGGACCAGGTTGATGTGCTGCACCGCCTGCTTGCCACCGCCGGTGGAGGGACCTTCGGGCGCGGTCAGGACCAGGTGGAAGTTCACCGTGATCACCTTGTTGCCGGTGGTGATCTCCTCCTGCCCGAGGGCGATCGCAAACTTCTCGGCCAGCCCCACCGCCTGCATCGCGATCATCGTTCTCTTCTGCTCGGCCATCTCGAACCTCCACGGCGTCCTGCCGACCCGGCGAGACTAGCCCGCGATTGACAAAAAAGCGACGCCACCCTATCCGGGGGGATGCTTGACGGAGATCTCTACAGGCAGACCGTCAGCGCCGCCGACCTCAAGCTGCCGTGAGTCGAGTCATGGAGTGACCTTCGGCGCGCACTTTCCGTCGATGCACGCCGCGGGCACCGCGGTCACCTTCGGACAGGGCTCGCACATCGGCGCGCACTTCCCGGTCTTCCAGCTCTCGATCAAGGCCGGCATCGAGGTGGCCGACCAGTGGGCGCGATACGCCCCGCAGGTCGACGGCAGGCCGCACGCGGTCCCGACCAGCCGGCAGTCCTTGTCCTCCTTGCAGGCCGTGCTCCCGTCGAGCGTAAACTGCACGCGCTTCGCGATGTCCTCGCACGGCATCGGCGGAATCGGGACGCGCACCAGATCGCGCCCGGTGGCGCCGGTCACCACGTCGACCAGCAGATCGGTCGACCCCGGGATCGGGCTGTAGTCGCGCGCATTGTCGGCCACCCATCGGGCCTGCCCGGCGACCTCATCGATGACGATGATCCGGTTCTGCGTGCCGGTGTAGGCGCGGTTCGCCACCGTGAGGAGCCGCCCGTCGGACAGCTCGCTGAACGCATGCACGTTTCGCCCGAGCCGGATCGGCACGCCGTTCGGCACCGTCGCCGAGAGCAGCTCCCCGGAGCCGCCGGTGAGCGCGGTGTGCTCCAGCCAGCGCACCCGCTGCGCATCGCGGCTGTACGTGACGTACAGCCCGCGTTCCATGATTCGCCAGTCGCCCACCCAGCCGTCGCCGCTCCCGTAGATGTAGCGGTCGCTCCGGTCCTTGCTGTAGATGATCCGCGAATCGGGCGCGAAGCCGAGCAGTCGCTTCATGCCCGGGATCTCGATCACCTCGTAGGGCGTCTTTCCGTCGAGGGCAATCTTGCGGATCTCGCCCGCCTTGGTGAGGTAGTAGGTGGGCGAATAGAGCGGGTAGGTGATGAACTGCTCGCACGGGGTCGGATCGATCACGAAATCGGGATCCTTGGTGTTGAGCGGGACGAAGCGAAAGCCGTCCATCCCCAGCGTGATCAGGTTCTTGCGCCCCTCGTCGAGGTACTTCACCGGCCGGATCCCGTACTCGACATCGCTCATGCCGGTGGTGTCCACCGTCGACCACGACTTGATGTTGCCCTTCTTGTCGCGGGTGAAGAGCTTCGATCCGTCGCCGTTGAAGAACATCCCGCTCGGGTTCTCGGGATCGATCCCTTCCGGCACAGGGATGGTGCGGATGAGCGGCGTGTCGCCTGGCTTTTTCACCCGGTGCACCACCTGGAAGCTGGTGGTGGTCTTCAATTTCGGCCAGTAGAGAAACACCGAATCGGCGCCGGCCGACAGGAGCAGGGGCGGTCCGGGCGGCATCGTGTAGATCTCGCTCTGGGTGCTCGCTGCGGCCTGGATGTTGAGCACCGTCGGCTCCTTGAACGCCGGGTCGTAGGGAAAGAAGTAGAACGTCCGCCACACGTAGGCGTACTTCTTCGTGTCGCCGATGACGAAGACCTGCTCCTGCTCCGGTGGCGACGTGCGGACCAGCCGCAGATTGGGCTTCTCCTCCATCGCCAGCCAGACGGCGTTGTCCTTGCCGAGCACGAAGTAGTACCCCGTGACCAGTCCCTTGTTCAGCCGCGGGAACTTCGACATGTCGGGCGGATTGCCCACCAGCGGCAGATCGGGCGCGTTGCCGTCCCACACGAAGCTGCACCCGGGGGAGGCCAGCAGCAGCAGCGGCGCGAGAACCATCGATCGGCGCATCAGATCCTCCCTCGGATCCCCAGCCACGGAATGATGACACGGATTGCCTGGAACTCCGGCGGCAGGTCGTAGCGCTTCATCTCGTCAATCTCCTTGTACTGGATCCCGAAGATGATGTCGGAGTAGGTGAGATTGAGCCCCTCGATGAATACCGCGAGCGCCCAGCGCGGGAAGATCCACTCGCGTCCGATCCGCAGATCGAGCTGGAGAAAGTCGGCGAACGAATCGTTGTTGCGGGGCGGGATGATGCGATCGGTCGGATCGAGGTGCGTGAACGGACGCCCGCTGGCGTAGCCGAGGCGCAGCCCGGCGATGAGGCGCCACGGGAGCTGCACCTCCAGCACGAGGTTCAGGACGTGGCCCTGCTTGAAGTCCGCCGGCCGGAGGCCGCAGGAGAAGATCCGCTGCGAGTCGCTGAGGGTGTAGGCCAGCCAGCCGGTGAAGCGCCCCGCGGTGCGCCGGAGGAGCATCTCCATCCCGTAGGCGACGCCGTCCACCTGCCGCGTCACCTGCGCCGGCAGCCCGCTGAGCGACTCCGGCGGCGGCGTGGTGCACAGCGCGGGGCCGACGTCGATCACGATGTCGTTGCTGTTGAACAGCTTCGTGTAATAGCCGGTCAACCGGAAATTGAACGAGAACGGCAGATCGGCCTCGATCCCCACCGCCCCCTGCCACGAGCGCTGCAGCCCCAGCTGGAGGGCGTAGGTGTCGATCCCCGGCAACGGGACCGGGAAACCGGGCGGCTGCTGGTAGAGCCCGAAGCCCGCGGTGACCGTCAGCTGCGGCATCAAGCGCGCCCGCAGATTGACCCGTGGATCGATCCCGAGGAGGGTGACCACGCCGGCGTGGTAGACGTCGGTGCGCCCCCCGAGCGTGAGCGCGAGGCGCTTCGGGAAGATCTCGGCGGTGCCCTGCAGGAAGGCGCTCCCGACCACGCCATCGCGCGAGCTGGCCAGCTCCCCCAGCTCGTCCGGGCGGGCGCCGGCCTTGTCGGTGGCGAAGCGGCTGGCCTGGAAGCGCGACAGCTCGCCGTCGACGCCGGTGAAGAGGGTGAACCACCCGAGGTGGACCTTGGCGTGGATGCGCGCCGAGAGGCCGAGCTTCTGCACTCCCTGCCCGCTGAAGATCGCCATCTCGTCGACGCCACCGACGATCGCGCTCTCCAGCTCGAGCGGCCCGCGGCGGGTGCGATCGCGGATCTGGAGGCGGTGGAAGGTGAGGTTGTACTCCTCGATGATCGAGGCGTCGGCGCCCTTCAGCGTGACGCTGCGGGGAATCGCCAGCGAGTCGTAGGAGCCGATTGCTTCGATGGTGACGCCGCGCCAATCGAAGCGCAGGAAGTAGTCCCAGTATTTCTGATCGATCCCCGGCTGGAACAGCCGGAAGAGCGGGCCGGGCTGCCCGTAGTGGCCGGACGCCGCGATCCGGATGCCGTGCGGGAGTCCCACCTCGGCGAGCGCGATCCCGTCGAGCGGCCGCAGCTCCACTTCGCCGTGCGGGCCGCCGGCGCGCGCCGGGCGGGTCTCGGAGTCGATCACCCCGCCCGCGTAGCGGCCGAAGGAGGCGTCGTAGGAGCCCGGGTAGACGTCGATCCGCTCCAGCAGGCGCGGGTGCACCACGCTCCCGCCGAACACCAGGTGATTGACCTGCGGGATCCGCATCCCGTCGAGGAAAAAGCCATTCGAGCCGGGGCTGCCGCCGCGGATCACGAACACCGGGAGCAGCGGGATCGGCTGGGCGACGCCGGGAAGGAGCCCGATCACCTTGAACGGATCGCCAAGGGTGCCGGGCATCTGCTGCAGCTCCTCGGCGCGCAGGATGAAGCGGTCGCCCTCGTGGCGCGCCTCGCCGCGCACGGTGGTCTCGTAGCGGTGAAAGCGCGGCAGGCCGAGCAGCCGGTACTCGACGGTGATCCCCTGCCCGGCGACGGTGTTCTCGACCACCCGCAAGGGCTCGAAGGTGGCCGCGCGGATCGCCAGCTCGATCCGTCCCGGGGCGAGGCGCAGCTCGAAGCGGCCGCCGGCGTCGCTGGTGGTGGTCGGTCCGCTCGATGAGGTGATCTCCGCGTCGGCGATCGGGGTGAGCGACCCCATCTCGAAGACGCGGCCGCGGAGGAGGGAAAACGCGGGAGGGACCGGCGACGGCGACGGCGACGGCGACGGCGACGGCGACGGCGACGGCGACGGCGACGGCAACGCGAACGGCAACGGCAACGGCAACGGCAACGGGACCTGCGGGGGCGTATCCTCGGCTCCTACCGTCGGTGAGGCGAGCAGCAGCAGCAGCGCGAGGAGGCGCGTCATCCCAGGGCCGCCGGCACTGGCAGCGCCCGCGTCCGCTCGGCGACCACGGTGAAGCGCCAGGCCAGGATCGTCGCCATCACGGCGACGGCGGAGGCGATCGTGAACAGCGCGGCACCGCCCTCCTGTTCGAGCAGCCGACCCGCCACCGCCATCCCGGCCACCGTTCCCGCCCCGAGGCTGGCCCCGAACAGCCCCTGCGCCGCCGTCGGTGTGGCATGACCCGCGCGCTCGCGCAGCAGCGTGACTCCGCTGGCGTAGAAGAAGCCGAAGGTGATCCCGTGGAGCGGCTGGAGCGCGAGGATCGCCGGCGCCGTCGTCACGTGGCCGAGCGCCAGCCAGCGCGCCGCGGCCGTCCCGAGGGCGAAGGTGAGCAGACGCTCGGCGCCAAAGCGCCGGATCAGCCGACCGCTGAGTGCGAGCAGCACCACCTCCGAGGCCACTCCGACGCCCCAGGCGAGCCCGGTGAAGCGGCTCCCGTAGCCAAGGCGCGCCAGGTGGAGGCTGAAGCAGCCGTCGTACGCCGCCCCGGCCGCCTGCGCCAGCACCACCGCGCCGAGGAGCAGCCACAGCTTTCCATCGCCGAGCATGGCGACCCACGCCCGCAGGATGTGCGCTCTCGCATGAACCTTCGGCGCCGGGATCGCGAACGCGCACAGCGACGCCGCGCACAGCGCGAGCGTTGTCGCCCCCACCATCGCCGTCGGTCCCATCTCCTGCACCAGCGCGCCACCGCCCAGCACGGCGACGAGAAAGCCCACCGATCCCCACACCCGGAGCGCGCCGAAGCTGCCCCCGGTCCCGAGCGCGTGGTCGACCGCGGAGGCATCGACCAGCGACGAGACCGGCGCACGAAACAGCGCGAACAGGAGGAACCCGGCGTAGAGCCAGGCGCGCCCGGTGCCGGCATGAAAGAGCGCCGCGAAGGCGAGCGCCGCCCCGATGCTGGCGAGGCGCAGGAGCCACACCCGCGCCCGCCGCGCGTCGGCGAGCAGCCCGAGCGCCAGCGGCATCACCACCCCCATCGCCGGACCGAGCGACATGAGGCGCGTGATCTCCGTCGGTGCCAGCCCGAGCGACGCGAGGTAGAGCGAGAAGTAGGGCCAGTAGAACCCGAGCGCGGCGAGGAAGGCGAAGTAGTACAGGCTGATCGAGACGCCGGGGGCCATGCGAGAGGGCGATCCTAGCACGCCTCCCCGCTGTGGCGGCCGGGGAGGAGGCGCCGCGGCCGGCCGCGGTTCCCGGTTGTAGGGACAGGCGGTGGGCCCGGGTTCGTCTCCCTCTCCCGCTGGCATCGCTGGCGGGAGAGGGAGACAACCCGACCGGGAACGATTCTCCCTGCAATTGGGAACCGCCCCCCCCCCGCGGCCCCCCGCGGCTGGGTGCTTAACAGCGGAGGGGGCCCTCTTGCTGGCTCTTGCTCGTCACGTAGTCGTAGTCGTAGTCGTAGTCGTAGTCGTCCCGTCCGCAGCGACGGCAATCGAACTTCCTCCCGCAACAAATTCCTCCTGCAAC
>SHYY01000174.1 GCA_009692555.1 Myxococcales bacterium | reverse complement strand
GACCGCAAAGGCATCCACGATCGCCTTGCACTCCATCGCGGAGCCCCGGGCGATGCTGTAGAAGCGGGCGCCATCCGGCGCTCCGAACCGGCCCGCTCCCTCGGCGATGTAGGGGGCATCCTCCTTTGTGGCCAGGGTGGTCGGTTGGCAGGAGGAATTTGTTGCGGGAGGAAGTTCGATTGCCGTCGCTGCGGACGTGACGACTACGACCACGACTACGACTACGACTACGTGACGAGCAAGAGCCAGCAAGAGGGCCCCCTCCGCTGTTAAGCAGCCGGTGCCGGTTCGTGCGCCGACTCGCGCGCCGTGGTCCCAGGCGATGCGTTGACGCCGGCGACGGCGGGGCGTAGATTTTGTCTGAGAGAGGTGGCGATGCCGGAACGGACCCAGAGCGCGACCGACGACCGCGGAGAGGGCTTCGACGCGAAGATCGAACGGCTGCGCGAGGTGGTGGTGAAGCTCGAGGCCGGGAGCCTGAGCCTCGAGCAGTCGCTGGCGGTGTTCGAGCAGGGTGTGCGGCTCTCGCGCGAGGGGGCCGAGATCTTGGACGCAGCGGAGAGGCGTGTCGAGATTCTCACTCGCAGTGAGGACGGCCATGAGCGAACGATTCCCTTTCAGACTCCAGGCGATGAGTAGCGAGGGCTCGACCATCCCCGACGGGGAGAAGTGGAGCGAGGACTCCGGCGTCGAGTGGTCCGAGGAGGCGCGGCGGGCCAAGCGCCCACACACCGGGCGCAAGGTGATCATCGTCGACGACGATCGCGACACGCGCGCGCTGCTCCAGTTCATCCTGGAGCAGGAGGGGTACGTCGTCTCCCAGGCGCCCTCCGGGCTGCGCCTGATCTCGCTCCTCCACGTCGATCGTCCCGACCTGATCCTGCTCGACGTGATGATGTCGTGGATCAACGGCTTCGAGCTGTGCCGGGCGATCAAGAGCAACCCGGCCTTCCGCGGGATCCCGATCTGCTTCATCTCCGCGCGCAGCGATCCGTCGAGCCTGAAGGAGGGGATCGCCTGCGGCGCGGCGGACTACTTCGTGAAGCCGCTCGACGTCGACAACCTGGTCAAGCGGGTCTCCCAGCTCACCAGCGTCCACTAGTGTCCTGTCCGAGAAATTCTTTGCAGAATTTCTCGGCCAGAACACTAGCCACGATCCCACGGTGCGTGCCGCCCCGCCGGGTTGGCAAAGCCTGGCAAAGCCGCCTGGGTCCCCACCCCTGCTCACGGCGGCACTTGCCGCCGGGCTGCGGCAGTGCGCGGCCTTTTTCTACTGCGAACTTCTGTGTCGGGACACTAGCTCAGCGGGATTCTGGAAAAGCGCCGCGAACGATTTTCCCGCCGGGCGGCCACCCGTCGCCCGGCGGTTTTTCTTTGGGGAGTTCAAGCGCGCGCGAAAACTGCCTCAACGGAAGCTCAGGACGGCGCTCCCCGCGGTCGACTCTGGAAGAGCGGCGTCGCGGGGGGTGAGCCCGACGGCCAGCCCGATGCCGAGGCCTGCGCCGACCGCGACCCCGGCAGCGACCCCGGCCCACAGCCATCCCCGACGATAGATTGCCACTTCGGCCGGTTGCGGTGCGGCCGGCGCCGCGGTGGGCGCGACCCGGAGCAGCTCGGGCACGATCGCTGTCAGCTCGCCCGCCCGCACCGTTGCCGTGGCGCGCCACGCCCCGCCCTGTCCGTCGACCACCGCCACCGCGTGCTCCCCGCCCGTGACGACCAGCCGCAGCGCCTCGCCTTGCGCCACCGGCTTGCCGTCGACGGTGATGCGGGCACCTTCGGCAGCGCGGATCGACAGTTCGCCCGTCGCCACCGCAGCCAGCGTCTCCTTCATCTCCTCCAGCCGCTGGCCCTCGCACTTCACCGCCCGCCGCCTCGCGAGCAGCCCCTTGCCCGAGAACTCGATCTGGTGGTCGCCCGGTCGGATCCGCGTCCGCGTCGGCGTCCCCTGGCGCGCGCCGTCGTCGATCCGCACCAGAGCGCCCTCGGGCTGCGCCGACAGCGTGATGTCGCACCCGAGCATCAGGAGATCGAACGCCAGCGGCACATCCACCCCCTCGACGGCGATCACCCCCTCGCGCGCCGCAGCCTCGTGCCCGGCCAGCTCGAGCATCACGCGGTGGCGCCCCGGCGGCACCGGCAGCACCAGCGGGGTCCTTCCGCGCTGCCCCTCCGCCTTGAGATCGACGTAGACGATCGCCCCTGGCGGGGTCGAAGTGATCTGCAGCCGGGTACGTCCGAGCGCCCCGAGGTCGCGGATCATCCGCTCGACCTGCGGCCGCTTCTTGGACGTCGGATCGAGCACCAGCACCTGCTCGAGCGCCGCCTTCGCCTCGTCGAGCTGGCCGACCTTCATGTAGGTGTTGCCGAGCATCAGCAGCGCCTTGGCGTTCGGCTTGGCCTCCACCGCCGCGCGCAGCTCGGTGATAGCCTTCGCCAGATCGCCCTCCTCGACCGCTCGCGCGCCCGCGGCGTAACGGTCGGTGGCCTCCTCCGCGCGGGCCGGTCCGGCGAGCGCCAGGGCTCCCATCGCAACGCCGATCCACTTGACGATCCGCAAGGTTCCTCCGCGAACTGGCGACGAGAGTAGCATAGATAATTCTTCCCCCGCGGCGGCCTTTCTCCGATACTCGGCCCGTGGCGGAATCGACCGCGGCCTCGCTCGTGCCGGGCCAGCGCATAGGCAAGTATGTCGTCACCGAGAAGCTGGGCGAAGGGGGCATGGGCGTCGTCTTCGGCGGCGTCCACGAGGCCCTCCGGCGCGAGGTGGCGATCAAGCTGCTGCGCAGCGAGTTCTCGTCGAACGCCAACGTCGTCGCGCGCTTCCACCAGGAGGCCGAGGCGGTGTCGGCGATCGGGCACCTCAACATCGTGGCGGTCTACGACTTCGGGCAGCTCGACGACGGCAGCCTCTACTACGTCATGGAGCGCATCCGCGGCCAGACGCTGACCGAGCGGATCGAGACCGCGCCGCCGCCCGGCCGCGACGAGACGCTGGCGATCTTCGATCAGATCTGCCGTGCGCTCCAGGCGGCGCACGGGCACAACATCGTCCACCGCGACCTGAAGCCCGACAATGTCCTGCTCGCGCCGAAGGCGGGCGGCTTCCCGCACGTCAAGGTGCTGGACTTCGGGATCGCCAAGATGCGGCGGCCGCTGGGGGGAGGCGGGACACGGCTGACCGCGGTGGGGACTCTGCTCGGGACCCCGGCCTACATGGCGCCGGAGCAGATCGACTCGGCGCGCACCGTCGACGGGCGGGCCGATCTCTACTCGCTCGGCGCGATGCTCTACGAGACCTTGACCGGGCGACCACCGTTCGGACTCGGGCCGCCGCTGGTGGTGATCTCGAAGCAGCTCACCGAGAAGCCGGCGCCGCCCTCCTCGGTGGCGGGCTGGCGGATCCCGCCCGCGCTCGACGCGGTGGTGCTGAAGTCGCTGCAGAAGGACCCTGCGGCGCGCCAGGCCGATCCGGCGGTGTTCCTCGCCGAGCTGGAAGCCGCCTGGACGGATGGATCGATTGCGCCCGTCTACGGGCTGGCCGTGACCGCCGTGGATGGCTCGGCAGCGACGGTGGACGTGGTCACTGCGGCGACTCCGGTGCCGGCCGCGCGTGCCGTACCCGCGTCCGCGCCGCCCGCGGTGGCCCCTGCCCCGGTGGCTGTCCCGCCCGCGCCGGTCGCGCGCCGCTCGCTCTGGCCGCTGGTGATCGGGGGTGCCGGCCTGCTCATCGCGGGCGCGGTGGGCGTGCTCGTCCTGGGACCCAGCGCACCGACTGCGCCGGTGGGCGATCCCGGGCGTCGCGAGGCGCGCGAGGTGATCGAGGCCGCGCTCCACGGCGACGCCGAACTGCGGATCGCCGCCGTCGCTGCGATCGGCGAAGTGGGCGGCCGCGCGTCGCTTGCGGCGATCTCCGCCGCGCTCGCCGATCCGAACCCCGAGGTGCGGCGCGCGGCCGCCCAGGCGGCGACCAGCACCGGCGTGATCGGCGATCCGGTGCTCCACGCGGCGCTGCTCGCGGCGGCGCCGAAGTCGGGCGGCGCGGCAGCGGTCGAGGTGGCGGCGGCACGCCTCCGCGATGGCGACCTCGCCGTCGAGGCGGAGCTGCGCGGGTTCGCCGAGCAGGGCGATCCGGGGCTCCGGCTGCGGGCCGCGGTGGCGCTGGCCCAGGGCGACCGGCTCGACGCGGCGAAGCTCCGCGCCACGCTGCAGGCGGCGCCTCCGGCGGTGAGGCGCGCGCTGCGCCGCGAGGCGTGGGTCCAGCTGGTGCGCCTCGGCGATCTGGCGGCGGTGGGCGAGCTGAAGGCCGCGCTGGCCGGCAAGGATCCGATCGCCCGCTACGACGCGGCGTCCACGCTCGCCCGCACCGGCGATGTCGAGGCGCGGCGACTGCTCCCGACGGTGGCGCGCGAGGCCGCCGACCCCGCCGACCGCGTGGAGGCCGCCGCGCTCCACGCCGAGCTGGGCGGTGCGCCGTCGCTGTCTGCCCTGCGCGCGTCGCTGGCCGCGCCCGAAGGCTCCGCGCGAAGCCGCGCTGCCACCGCGCTAGGCCGCCTGGCCGCGCGTCTGCCCGATCCGTCGGCGGTGGCCGCCCAGTTGAAGACCCTGCTCAAGGACCCCGACGCGCCCGTCCGTCTTGCCGCCGCCGCCGCCCTCCTCGCGCTCCCCGAGCCGATCGCAGCGCCTGGTCCATGACGCTCTGCGCTGTCTGCCAGAGGGAGCTCACCGACGGTGAGACGGCCTGCCCGGAGCACGGCGCGCAGCGCGCGGCCGACCCGCTGATCGGGGGCGTGCTCTCGGGCTACACCATCGAGTCTTGGCTGGCCGAGGGGGCCACCGGCGTGCTCTACCGCGCGCGCCACGAGACCATCCAGAAACCCGCGGTGGTGAAGGTGGTGCGGCGCGAGCTGATCGCCGATCGCGTCGCGGTGGCGCGCTTCGAGCGGGAGGCTCACGCGGTCGCCGGGATCCGCCATCCCCACCTGATCGACATCTTCGATATCGGCACCACCCCCGACGGGCGCGGCTACTACGTGATGGAGCTGCTCGAAGGGCGCACGCTGGCGCGGCGGATGGCGGCCGAGCGGATCCCGTTCGCCGAGTTCGGACCGATCCTGCGCGACGCCTGCGGGGCGGTCGAGGCCGCGCACGCGGCGGGCGTGATCCACCGCGACCTGCAGCCCGAGGACCTGTTTCTCGTCGAGCGGGCCGGCGAGGCGTCGTTCGTCAAGGTGTGCGACTTCGACGTCGCCAAGCTCGCCTCCTCCAGCGAGAGCACCGCCGGTCTGACGCTCGCATCGGGGAGCCTTGGGTCGCCGCGCTACGGCGCGCCCGAGCTGCTCACCGGGGCGGCCGCCGACGAGCGCACGGATGTGTTCGCACTCGGCGTCATCCTCTACGAGCTGGCCGCCGGGCGCCCGCCGTGGCGAGGGGAGACCACCGCGGCGCTGGTCCAGGCCAAGCTCCGCTCCGACCCGCCACCGTTCGCTCCGGCGGAGCTCCTGCCGGGGTCCTCCATCGAGCTCGAGGCGGTGATCCGCGGCGCGATCGCGCGCGATCCGGCGGCGCGGTGCGGGAGCGCGCGCGCGCTGCGCGAGGCCCTGGAGCGGCTGATCGCGGCGCAGGCCGAGGAGCGCCGCACCGCCTCGCGCCAGGCGACCGCTCGGGCGACAGGGGCCACCGCCACCGTCGCCTCGGGACCGCCCACCAGCGTCGATGGACCGATCCCCGGCGCACCGACGCTGGCCGACCCGCCCGCGCCGACCCTCCTGTCCGCCGGGCCGCCGCGACGCTCCCGCCGCGTGGCGGTGGCGATCGCCGCGCTGGCGCTCGGCGGCGGGTTGGCGTTCGGCGTACGGCAGATCCTCCATCGCGCGCCGCCGCCGCAGCCCCCCCCTCCGCCGGTCGCCGTTCAGGCCCCGCCCGATCCCGCCGCGCTGCGCTCGCAGGCGCTGATCGTGATCCACGGAGGGTTCAAGGACGGCGATCCGTCGGTGCGGCGCCAGGCGATCGACGCCCTCGCGGGCGGCCGCGATCCGGCTCACGTGAGCGCGCTTCAGCCGCTGCTCGCCGACCCCGATCTCCAGGTGCGCGCGTCGGCCGCCAGCGCGCTCGCGACGCTCGGCTCGCGCTCCTCGGCCGAGGTGCTGCGCGCCGCACTGGGCAAGGAGCCCACCGTCGACGTCTGGATCGCCGAGGCGCTGCTCAAGCTGTCGGCCGAGCCGGGCCGGCAGCGTCTCTTGGAGATGTTCAAGAAGGGCAACGACGAAGCCCGCTTCGGCGCAGCGCTGGTGCTGGCCGATTCGGGCGACGGCGCCGCGCGGAAGTTCATCCGTCAGCGCCTCGACGCCGCGCAGCCGCACGATCCGACGACGGTGAGCCTGCTGGTCCGGCTGGCCCACGGTGGCGACGAGCTGGCGCGCGCCACGCTGGTCGAGCGGATCGATCAGGGCGATGAGCGGCTCCAGATCACCGTCGCCGACTCGGTGGCGCGCCTGGGGGACGACGCGGGCCGCGCGCGGCTGAAGACGATCGCTGCGGCGAAGGGGACGGCGAGCGTGCGCGCCTACCGGGCGCTGGCCGCCCTCGATGATCAGTCGGGCTACGACCTCTTCTGTCGCGTCCTCGGCGATTCCAGACGGCCGCTCGACGAGCGGTTGCAGTCGGTGCAGGGCGTCGGCTTCTCGGGCGAGAAGGCTGCGCTGCCGCTGCTCGCGCCGGTGCTGGGCGATCCGCTGCTGCAGCTCCGGCTCGCCGCCGCGGGCGCGGTGCTGGCGATCCTGGGGGCCGACCCCCAGCTCCTCGCGGCTCGCTCGCTCGACTGGGCCACCTCGTCGCTGGCCGATGACTCCTTCGCGCTCCGGCAGAGCGCGGTCGCGGTGCTGGCCGAGGCCGATCCGGCGACCGCGGTGCCGCTGCTCGGCAAGGTGGTGATCAACGACGCGCGCTTCGAAGTGCGCCGCGACGCGGCCACGTCGCTCGGCCGGACCCGGTCGTCGGGGGCGGTGGTCTTCCTCGGCAAGGCGCTCGGCGACGGGCGCGGAGAGGTGCGCATCGCGGCGCTGCGCTCGCTCGGAAAGATCGGCGATCGCACCAGCGCGCCCATGGTGGCTCTGCACCTCGAGGGCGCGCCGGCGCAGGAGAAGGTGGTCGCCGCGGGCACGCTGATCCGGCTCGGCGACAAGGGGCGCGTGAGCGATCTCAAGCTCGGCCTCGCCTCGCGCGACGCGGCCGTCCGGCGGCTCGCCGTCGAGGAATCGGCCGCCGACCCCGACACCGAGCGCGAGGTGGTTGCCACCGCGCTGAAGGATCGCGCCCCCGAGGTCCGGCTGGCCGCGGCGATCCAGCTCGCCAGGCGCGGATCGAAGGAGGGCGTCGCGGAGCTTCAGAAGGCGCTGAAGAGTCGCCATCGCACCGATAGCATCGCCGCCGACGCGGCGCTCGATCGACTTGGCGTCGCGCCAGCCGCGCCGGTCGATCGCCGCGCCGCCTTCGATGCGTCGACCCCCGAGGAGCGCCTGGCAGCGGTGGCCGCGGCCGAGCAGCTCTCGCCCACTCGCGCCGCCTCGCTGCTCCAGCGCGCAGCGCGCGATCCCGACGCCCAGGTTCGCTTCGCCGCGGTGGCGGTCGCGGCCCGGCTGGCGCAGCAGCCCGGCGGATCGGCGCCGATGGCCGCCCTCCTCCGCGGCGCCTCCACCGACGCCGATCCGGCGGTGCGCGCGCGAGCGGGCCAGGCGCTCGCAAGGCTTGCCCCGCAGAAGAGCGCTCCCACCGGGCGACCGCGCGGCGACGGCGAGAAGCCCGCCGAGAAGGTCGCGCAACCGGTGGTGGTCGATGCCGCCGTCCCGCCACCGCCGGTTGCCATCTCTGCCGCCGCCACGCCGTCGCCGCCGCCGGAACCGCCGCGGCCCGATCCCGCGGTCGGTCCCCGCGTGGCGACTCCTCCCGTGGTCAAGCCGATTGCTCTCGATGAAGGGCAGCTCGCGATGACCAGCGGCGAGATCGCGCTCCACAAGGGGCGCTACGACAGCGCGGTAAAAGAACTCCTGCGCGCGCAGAAGCTCAACCCGAAGCTCCCCGTCTTCTTCTCGCTCGGCGAGGCCTACCGCAAGCTCGGCGACGGGGAAACCAGCCCCGGCCGCCGCAAGGACTACTACCGGCAGGCCGTACGCAGCTACCAGAAGTCACGCGACCGACGCGCCGCCGCCTACGCCAGCGAGCTGTCGGATCGACTGAAGTAGGTCGAGCGCCCGAGCCTACGAATCCGCCCCGCGCGGGCCTCCGCCGCCCTGCGCCCGGCAGACGGTGTAGGCGGTCATCTGCACGATGCTGCTCACCGCGGCGTTGCGCGGCAGGACGGTGATCGGGCGCCCCATTCCGAGCAGGATCGGGCCGACCGCGGTGGCGCCGCCGAGCGTCGACATGAGCTTGTAGGCGACGTTGCCCGAGCCGAGATCGGGGAAGATGAGCACGTTCGCAGCGTCGGTGAGGTGCGAGAACGGGAAGAGATCCTTCAGCTGATCGAACTGCACCGCCGTGTCGGCCTGCAGCTCGCCGTCGATCTCGATGTCGGGGCGTCGCTTGTGCACCAGCTCCACCGCGCGCGCCACCTTCGCCGACTGGTGGTGCAGCGACGAGCCGAAGTTCGAGAACGAGATCATCGCCACCCGCGGGTGGATATCGAACTCCTGCACCGCGTCCGCCACCTGGATCGCGATCTCCGCCAGCGTCTCCGCGTCGGGCTCGATGTTCACCGTGGCGTCGGCGAAGAACACCACATCGCCGCCCTTCAGCACCATCATGTACATCCCGGTGACATGCTCGACCCCCGGCGCGCGCCCGACGATCTCCAGCGCCGGCCGCACCGTCTCCGAGTAGCTCATGGTCAGCCCCGAGACCAGCCCCTCGGCGTCACCGAGCTGCACCATCATCATCCCGTACGGATTGCGCCGCGCCATCACCTTGCGCGCGATCTCCGGCGTGACGCCCTTGCGCTGCCGCAGCCGCACATACTCCGCGACGTAGCGGCCGAGCTCCGGCGACTCGCGCGGATCGATGATCTCCACGTGATCCAGCAGCTCCTGGTGCTCGAGCGCCGCCGCCTGCTTCGCGATGTAGGCCCGCGAACCAAGGAGGATCGGCCGGGCGATCCCCTCGTCGACGATCTGCTGGCAGGCGCGCAGCACCTTCGGCTGATCGCCCTCGGGGAAGACGATCCGCCGCGGCGACTGTTTGGCCTTGTGGGTCATCCGCCGCAGCACCGCGTGGGTGCCGCCGAGCCGCCGCTGCAGCGCCTCCCGGTACTGCTCGAGGTCGACCTGGATCCGCGCCACGCCGGAGTCCATCGCCGCCTTGGCCACCGCCGGCGCGACCCACCACAGCACGCGCTGATCGAACGGCTTCGGGATGATGTAGTCGGGGCCGAAGCGAAACGAGACGTTGCCGTAGGCCTCGGAGACGCTCTCCGGCACCTCCTGGCGCGCCAGCGACGCCAGCGCCCGCGACGCCGCGACCTTCATCGCCTCGTTGATCTCCCGCGCCCGCACGTCGAGCGCCCCGCGGAAGATGAACGGGAAGCCGAGGACGTTGTTCACCTGGTTCGGAAAATCGGATCGCCCGGTCGCCATGATCAGGTCGCTGCGCACGCTGCGCGCCTCCTGGTAGCCGATCTCGGGATCGGGGTTGGCGAGCGCGAAGACGATCGGCCGGTCGGCCATCGACGCCACCATCTCCTTCGTCATCGTTCCGGCCTTCGAGCAGCCGAGGAAGAGGTCGGCGCCGCGCAGCGCATCGGAGAGCGTGCGCAGGGTGGTGGCGCGGGCGAAGCGCTCCTTGTAGGGGTTCATCCCGTCGCTGCGGCCGCGGTAGATCACGCCGATCGAGTCGACCAGCGTCACATTCTCGAGCGCCACGCCGAGCGAGACGTAGAAGTTGGCGCAGGCGATCGCCGAGGCGCCCGCCCCGTTGACCACCACCTTCAGCGTCGCGAGATCCTTCTTCTGCAGCTCCGCCGCGTTCAGCAGCGCGGCGCCGGAGATGATCGCCGTGCCGTGCTGGTCGTCGTGGAACACCGGGATCTGCATCCGCTTCTTCAGCTGCTCCTCGATGTAGAAGCACTCCGGGGCCTTGATGTCCTCCAGGTTGATCCCCCCGAAGGTCGGCTCGAGGGCGGCCACCGCGGCGATCACCTCGTCGGGATCGGTCGGCCGGATCTCGATATCGAAGACATCGATGTCGGCGAACTTCTTGAAGAGGCAGCCCTTGCCCTCCATCACCGGCTTGCTCGCCTCGGCGCCGATGTTGCCGAGGCCGAGGACCGCAGTGCCGTTCGACACCACCGCGACCAGGTTGGCGCGCGCGGTGTACTCGTAGACCAGCTCCGGGTCGCGGGCGATCTCGAGGCACGGCTCGGCCACACCGGGCGTGTAGGCGAGCGAGAGATCGCGCTGGGTGAGCAGCGGCTTGGTGGCGATCACCTCGATCTTCCCGCGGCGGCCCTTGGAGTGGTACTCGAGCGCGTCTTTTTTCCGGATCATGGCGGGGATGATTCCTGAGCGGGGTTGAAAGATCAAGGACGGCCGGCGACGGAGATCCGGCTATTCTCGGGCCCCATGGACGGCTCGAAGACGGTCGCGCTGCGCTACATGACGCGCTTCCAGTGCATCGGCGCGGAGTGCGAGGATCCCTGCTGCAACGACTGGACGGTGACGGTCGACGAGGCGCACTACGAGCGGCTGCGCGTGGCGATGGCCGGCACGCCTGAGGAGCAGGCCGAGTTCACGCGAGCGCTGGTGCGAGAGGCCATGCCACCCGAAGAGCGCCCGCGCGGACACCACGCGCTGATGGTGCTGAAGGACGACCGCAGCTGCGCGATGCTCGATGGGGAGCGGCTCTGCACGATCCAGCGGCGCTACGGCGAGGCACTCCTGCCGGACACCTGCGCGGTCTATCCCCGCTCGGTCGGGCGGGTGGGCGCGCGGCTCGAACTCGCCGGGGCCATCTCCTGCCCCGAGGTGGCGCGCCTCTGTCTGCTCGCCGAGGACGCCACCGACCTCGTGCCCGCCGACCTGGCGCTCTTCCCGCGGGGCGTGGTCCACAAGTCGCTCACCGACGCGCCCACCCACCCGGCCGAGCGGCGCTTCGACGATCTCCGATCCCTCGCCGCGCGCCTCCTCGCCCTGCGGACCTATCCCACCGCGAGCCGGCTCTTCTTCACCGCCTTCCTGATCCACCGCGCGGGACCGCTGCTCGAGCAGGGCGACGAGGCAGGCTTCGCGGCCGAGGCCGGGCGCCTGCTCCGCCCCGAGGCGTTCGAGGCGCTGCACCGTCAGTTCAGCGCCGTGGCGGTGCAGGATCCCTTCGCAGCGACGGTGGTTTCCCAGATCGCCACCGCGCGCCTCGCCGCCGCTCCGCCCGCGTTCCGCCGTCTCGCCGTGGTTGCGCTTGGCAGCGATGGCGCCGATCCGATCCGCCTGATGGCGCTGCACGAGTCGCGGCGCCTCCTCGCCTCGTCGCTGGCGCCGCGGATGGACCTGCACCTCGAGAACTTCTGCCGCAACTACTGGATGAAGGAGTGGTACCTCCAGGCCGGCGGGCTCGTCCCCTACCTCCACGGGCTGCTCGTTCGCGTGGCCCTCTTCCGCTTCCTCGCCCTCGGCCACGCCTCCCTGGCGGCGGCACGGCGCGCATCCCCCGAGGAGCAGCAGCGCGCTCTCGACGGCGCCGCGGTGGAAGCGGCCTACGCCCTCACCCGGATGATCGAGCACGACGAGACGCTGCCCCGCGAGATCCTCCGCGCTCTCGAGCGCCAGCGGATGCAGACGCTGGCCCACGCCGTATCCCTCATCAAGTTCTGAGCCTCATCGACCTGCCGCAGATGCCGCCTACTTCGTGAAGATCACCACGCGGCGGTTCTTGCCGATCGCGCGCAAGCTCGCCTTCGCCACGCAGCGCGCGGTGTCGACCACCTTCACCACGGTGAACGTCCCGCCGGCGAGCGCGTCCGCCCCCGACGGCCCCTCGAGGATCGTGCCGGTCTGCCCCGCCGTGACCCCCGCCGCGGTCCCCTTGTCGAGCTGGAGCATCGTCGCGCCACCCTCGGGATAGGACGAGACAATCCGCCCCTGCACACCGCGCTCGATCGCCTCCTCCAGCTTCTGCTGCTTGTCCGTGTCGGGCTTCTCGACCGGCTTCTCGACCGGCTTCTCCACCGGCGTCTCCACCACCTCGGTCGGCCTCTCCGTCGGTGGCGCGGCCGTGCGAGCCCGCCCTTCCCAGCGCGGCTCGAGGGTGTAGACCGAGCCATCGTGCGGCTGTGCCGCGGTGACGCGCAGGTAGTACACGCCCGAGGTCTGGATCTCCACCAGCAGCTTCTTCTCCGTCGCTCCGGGGAGCAGGCCGGGTGAGGTGGCGATCTGCTCGCCCACCGGGTTGTAGACGTCGACATGGATATCCGAACCGCTGCTGTCCCAGCGCAGGAGCACCGTGAGCAGGTTGGGCGCCCCCGGCAGGTCGACCGATTTCCAGTCCGTCCGGTCCTTTTTGTCGAAGTTCACCTCGTCGGGCAGCGATGGGCGATTGAGCGGAATCGCCACCGCCGCCGACCGGCTGGCGTCGGGCCCGGAGGCCTGGTCGGCGTCCGCGTAGATCTTCGGATCGATCGTCTTCGGACCACAGCCAGCGAAGGCGCACAGGAGCAGGAGGTAGCGGATCATGGCGCCACGTTACCGGGGGCTGCGGACGACGGTCAAGGAGTCCCGCCAGGCTGGGTGCTTAACAGCGGAGGGGGGCCCTCTTGCTGGCTCTTGCTCGTCACGTAGTCGTCGTCGTAGTCGTAGTCGTAGTCGTCCCGTCCGCAGCGACGGCAATCGAACTTCCTCCCGCAACAAATTCCTCCTGCCAACCGACCCCCCTGGCCTCCAAGGAGGATGCCCATGCTGGCCGACCAGAAGCTCGACGTCTATCGCCGCGCCATC
>SHYY01000173.1 GCA_009692555.1 Myxococcales bacterium | reverse complement strand
GGCAGCCCGCACCGGCGGGTGATCATCTCCGTGAAGTCGGGCCATCTCACGGCGCCGATGGTGCGCGAGCTGCCGGGGATCCTCGATCGCGAAAAGGCCTCGATTGGCCTCCTGATCGCACTGGAGGCTCCCAGCGGCCCGATGCGACGGGAAGCGGCCTCGGCGGGCTTCTACGAATCGCCCTGGGGCAGGCACCCGCGGGTGCAGATCCTGACGATCGAGGACCTGCTCGAAGGCAAGGGGATCGACATGCCGCCGATCCGACCGGGCGGAACCACGTTCAAGAAGGCCGCGAAGGTCCGCCGCAACCAGGGGGAGCAGTTGACCCTCGACGAGAAAAAGTAGACCGATGGCTGAGCGGCCGAAAAAGGATGAGAAGACGGTGCTGGTGCGCAACCGGCGCGCCCGCCACGAGTACCATGTCGAGGAGACGATCGAGGCGGGGATCGAGCTGCGGGGATCGGAGGTCAAGTCGCTGCGCGCCTCGCAGGCCAGCGTCGGTGACTCCTACGCGACGGTGAAGAACGGCGAGATCTTCCTGGTGCAGTTCCAGATCAACGAGTACCCGCAGGCCACCCACTGGAACCACACGCCGATGCGCGAGCGGCGCCTGCTCCTGCACAAGCGCGAGATCGACAAGCTCGCCACGTCGGTGAACGAGCGCGGCTACACGCTGGTGCCGCTCGAGCTGTACCTGAAGAACGGCCGGGTCAAGGTCGCGCTCGGGCTGTGCAAGGGCAAGCAGCAGCACGACAAGCGGCAGGCCGCCCGCGAGCGCACCGACACCCGCGAAGTGGCCCGCGAGCTGGCCGACCGGCGCCGGCGGTGAGCGCCCCGTCCAGCAGGGGATCTTCGTCGTTCGCGCGCCGTATGCAGGACATGCGTACCCTCCTCTTCGCGGCCGCCGCGCTGCTTCTCGCCGGCTGCCCCGCGTCGACGACGCAGGACCAGGGCCGGATGCCCCCGCCGCTCGACACCGCCTACCCCGACGGGCCGGAGGGACTGAAGAAGATATGGACCGATATCCTCACCGCCGGACGGAGGGACGAGCGCGAGCGGGTCCACACCCTGATGGCGTCGTTCGTGATGTCGGACGAGGACCTGACGGTGCTCCTCGGCGAGGAGAAGGGGCGCTATCTCCTGCCGCGCTACCTGCCGATGATCGCCACGCTGGTGAACATCGGATCGATGGAGCTGGTGGCGCAGATCGACGAGAAGAAGTTCGACGAGATCGAGGTGGTGGCGATCGACGAGCAGGGGAGCGACATCGATCGCGCGACGCTGGCGGCGCTGAAGGTGAAGACGCCGGTCTACAGCGTGCGGGTGCTGCGCAAGGAGAAGCGGGACGGGTTTCGCCTGCGCTACGACTTCTTCGTCTACCGCAACGGCCACTGGATCACCGGCAACCAGCTGGCGAAGAAGTACCTCGTGGCAGAGCGCCCCGACGCCGGCGCGGCGAAGGACGGCGGCGCTCCGCGGCTCGATGGCAAGCTGAAGCTGGGCCCGTAGGGTCAGTCCGCCTGGCCGACGATCGCGTCGGCCTCGATCGCGATCAGCATGTCGTCGCGGATCAGGCGTCGCACCTCGACCATCGTCGTCGCGGGTGGGTGGTCGCCGAAGAACTCCTGGTGGGCGCGGCCGAAGTGGGCCCAGCGGCCGATGTCCCCGAAGACCCAGGGGACGCTGCTTCGCCGCCTGCGGCGGGTCGATGAGGCTCAGTCGGTCGCCGGTGAAGACGCGGGTGACGGGGGAGGGCGGGGATTCCGTGCGCTGATCGATGCTCATGGGTGCTCCTCCGGAGGGTCGAAGAGGATCTGGATCGGCGCGGCCTCACCGCGGGGCGGTTCGCCGGTTCCCGTCGCTGCGCCATAGATGCAGAGCCCGTGGGAGTCCGGACGATCGGGGACCGTGAAGGTGAGCGCATGGCGCCCGCGGGCGAGGCGGCGGAGGAGGGCCGGATCGGTCACCGCGATCTCGTGGATCGTCCCGGCACCGTCGTCCGGGGCGGCATCGAGCGATGCCACCTCCACACCATCGAGGCGCACCTCCACCTTCGAGCCACCGCCTTCGGGCGCGCTCGATCCCGGCCACTCCGAGGAGAGGCGCGCGCGCACCACCAGCCGCTTCGGCGGGCGGCCCGGCGGAAGCGGCGCGGCGAAGCGGTAGCGGAAGTGGCCGCTGCCCACCCCGTAGACGTGCCCGAGCGCGCTGCGGTCAAAGCAGCCTGCCCGCTCGAAGCGCGCCTCCGCGAACGCGCCGGGCGGGATCTCCAGCACCCGGGTTCCGTTCTCGCGAATCCGCCACCGGCGGTGCGGCGCGGGCGGGCCGCGGAGGGTGACAAAGGGATCGTAGAGCAGCCGCTCACCGACGGAGACGCCGAGTCGCGCGTTTTTCGAACGCGGCGCGCGGGCCGACGCCGTGGCCGCACGCAGGCGGAGCGTCCGTCGCACGTCGTCGGTGTGGGGGCGGTCGACGTAGATGCCGAAGTCGCGCGGCCGATCCGACCAGGGCTGGTAGATCCACACCAGCGCGCCGGCCACTCCGTCGAAGGCGAGGCGGTCGAGCAGCCGGCCGAACCAGGCGGCGCGGGGCAGGGTTTTCTTGCCAGCGCCTTGCGCGCCGACCCGGGCCTTCGCGCGCTCCTTCGGGCTGTCGTCCCCGCCGGGCTCGTCGGTGTGGAAGCCGAACTCGCCGATCACCAGCGGCTTGCCGATCACATGGTGGGCGAGCTGCGCGCGGTCGTCGATCCGGTCGGCGAGGTCGGGCCAGCCGGTGACGCGATCGTTCGTCTGCGGGTAGAGGTGGCTGTCGCAGTAGTCGATCTCGGGCAGCTGGTGGACCGCGATCCACTCGGCCCGCTCGCGGCGTGAGGTGTAGCCGGCCAGCCCCGCGGCGACGAGGTGATTCGGATCGCCGTCCTTGATCAGGCGGGCCATCTCGACGATCCAGGCGCGGCGGGCGAGGATCGCATCGGGGGTGTCGACGCTCGACTCGTTCATCAGCTCCCAGGCGAAGATCGTCGGGTCGTCGACGTAGCGCACCCCGGTCACGTGGTTGGTGCGCGCGAGCAGCCGCAAGGTGTGGGCGCGGAAGAGGGCGCGGGTGCGCGGATCGCGGTAGAAGGCCGCCTTGTCGTCATCGGGCAGGCCCACCCAGCGGAGGTACATCGGAACGCCGCCGTAGTCGGGCCAGTGATTGGCGAGGGTGATGATCAGCCGCACGCCCTCCTCGCGCGCGACGGCGAGCACGCGGTCGAGGTGGCGCTCCGCCTCGTCGAGGAAACCCTCGGGCCCGGCGCGAAACAGCTCGTGCTTGCGGTGCCACTCGCTGGCATCGGCCGGTCCCTCGCCGAAGGCCCACACGCGGCCCACGCGCAGCCCGTCGGAGGCGACGGCGTGGAGGGTCTCCCGGTGGCGCTCGCGGTTGCGCTCGCCCTGCAGCGCCTCGAGGTTGGCGCCGACGAAGGCGAAGGGGCGCCCCGAGACGGTGAAGCGCGTTCCGTCGACGCGCACGAACGCCCCCGGCGGGATCTCGGCGCGGGCGGTGGCCGAGAGGAGTACGACGAAAGCGACGATCCGCACGGTCGGGAAAGGTAGCAGAGCGGGAGTCGATCCTGGGTCAGCCACCCGCGAAGGGGGCCAGCAGATAGAGCTCGTCGCCGTCGCTGAGCACGCGCCCGAGGTGCTCATCGAGCGGGCAGCGCTCGCCGTTCAGCATCAGCGTGTGGCGGAGGTGCGGGCTCTTGGCGATCGCGTCGCGGAGGTCGATGCCCTGCCGCTCCGCCTCGTCGAGCAGCGTGGCCAGCGTGCTGCCCACCGGGAGGGCGAAGGTGCGATCGATGCTCTGCCACCCGCCGCCGACGGTGCCGCGGAGCACCACGTTGACCCGGATCTTCGGCGCGGCGCCGCCGCCGAGCAGCCCGCGCAGCTTGTCGCCGAGGCTCACGCCCAGGCCCCGGGACTAGAAGCAGCTCGTCGCTGTCCCACCGCAGTCGCTCTTCACGGTCACGCACGCCGGACGGGCGGGCAGCGCGACGACGATCGAGTACCAGCTCGACGCGGAGCGCCACGGCATCGCGCCGATCAGCGCTCCGCTGTCGCCGTAGGCGGTGAGCTTGGCGGTCGGCTGGCGGGTGCAGGTGGCGCGCACGGTGAGCTTCCTGGTGGTGGTGCTCCACAGCTTGTAGGTGATCGTGGTGGCGCAGAAGCTCTGCGCGCTGGCGCTCGCCGAGAGGGCGGACGCGTTGCCGGCGCCGTCCACCGCGGTGACCGCGTAGCTGTGGCTCTCGTCGGCGGCCAGCCCGGTGTCGGCGTAGCTCGGCACGGGGGTGCTGCTGCGGAGGGCGCCGTCGCGGTAGACGCGGTACTCGATCACGCCCACGTTGTCCGACGACGGAGCCCAGGCGAGGTCGATCCGCGAGGTGGCGACCGCGGTGGCGGTGAGGGCGGTGGGAACGGTCGGCGGCACCACGTCGATCCCCTTCGACACGAAGGAGGTGCTGGTGGTGCCCTGGGCGACGGGGTAGGTGTTGCCGTTCGGCGACGTCACCTCGATGTTCCCGCGGACGGTGGCGGTGGCGGGATCCTCGGTCTGCCAGATCGCCGAGCCCGCCGACTGCAGCCGCGCGATCACCTCGGACGCCGGGTGGCCGTAGGCGTTGCTCTTGCCGACCGAGATCAGGCTCACCGTCGGGAGGAGGGCGTTCACCAGGGTCTGGTTGGAGGCGGTCTTCGAGCCGTGGTGATGGACCTTGTACACCTCGACCTGGCCCACCGTCGGGGCGATCCGCGACTCGATGTCGGGGCTGTCGCCGGTGAGGTCGCCGCCGAGCAGCGCGTCGAAGGCCCCCCACGACACCTTGAGCGCCACCGAGCGGGCGTTCTCGTCGGTGGTGCCGGTTCCGTTGCCATTGACCGCCACCACGCGCAGCTGCACCTCGTTGCACAGGGTGAGCGTCTGCCCGACGGTGACCGTGAGGCGCCGGCCGGCAAAGCGGCTGGCGTCCTCGGTGTAGGTGGCGGAGGTGCAGGTGCCGCCGCGATCGTAGACGGCCGCGATCGGCACCGCGTCGGCTCCCTGGTCCACCTCGTCGATGCCGCCGATGTGGTCGGCGTGGTAGTGCGAGGTGACCGCGAAGTCGAGGTTGGTGACGCCGAGCCCGCGCAGGTAGGTCTTGATCGCCGCCCCGCTGCCGGTGGGGCCCCCGTCGATCAGCGCGGCGCAGCCGGAGGGCGCGATCAGCACCAGGGCATCGCCCTGTCCCACGTCGGTGGCGGTGAGGCGGAGCGGTCCGCCGAGGGCCGAGGAGTTGTTGCCCGTTCCGCCTTCGCCGGGGGAGTTGCAGCCGGCGCGGGCGAGGGAAACCAGGATCGGAAGTGCGGGAATGCGCATGAAGGCTCCCAAAGACGCCCCGGAGGGCGAAGTCAAGTGCGCTACCTTAAGGAGCGGCCCCTCTTTTCTTGCGGCGCGTTGCTCATTCCCCGACCCACCCCGCGAGGAGCTGGTCGATCCCGAGCTGCTCGGCGCGCCGCCTGCGGAGAAGTCCGCTCTCCGGGTTCCACTGCATCGCGGTGTAGTAGTCCACCTTCAACCGGGCGAGCGGGACGGTGATCCCCCGCAGCGGCCCGGCGGTGAGGAGCCCGTCGCCCTCCCCGATCATCCGCGGGTGCGGCTGGAAGTCGGCGGGCCTTATCCCCTCGCGCAGGTTGAACGCCGCGCGGAGATTCTGGATCCGCTCGCCGCACTCGAGGAGATCCTTGTCGGTGAGCGTCCAGCCGGTGAGCGCGTTGGTGAGATCGAGCCACGGGAGGCCGCCGGTCATCGAGGTGAAGAGGCACAGGCCCAGGCCGTTCATCACCTGGTGCGAGTTGCTGTAGTGCGCCTGCGCCTGCCCTTTTCCGTCGGTGCCGTGCCACTTGACCTCGACCTCCTTCGGGTCGACCGCGCCCGGGAGCGGGAACTTGGCGGCGAAGGTTTCGTTCCATGACGCCGAGCCCGCGGTGTGGCGCCCGGGGGTCGGATCGGAGATGAAGGTCACCCCCATCAGCGACGAGAAGCGCGGGTCGTGGTAGGCCGGCTCCTGCCCGTGGACGTGGACCGCGAAGCGCTCGCTGCCCTTGCCGACGTGGCGCGACGCGAGCGCCGATCCGTGCCGCAGCCACTCGCCGCAGCCGGTTCCCTCGCCCATCCGGATGGTGAGCGCCAGCGCGCCCTCGCCATGGCCCCAGCGCATGTCGACACCGTCGAGATCGGCGGCGGAGAGGATCCCCTCCTCGACCGCCTCGCACACCCAGGCGAGCGTGGCGCTCGAGCTGACCGCGTCGATGCCGTAGCGGTTGCACGCGTCGTGGCAGGCGGTGATGAGCCCGAGGTCGTCGTTGAGGAGATTCGCGCCAAAGCCGACGATGGTCTCGTAATCGGGCCTGCGCACGTCGGAGAGACCACGCGCCTTCACCGCGACGATGCCCTTGCACGGCGCCGGGCAGTCGCCGCAGGAGAGCTTGCGCGTGATCAGCTTGTCGACCTCGCCGCCGTCGATCTTCATGCTCTTGGTGGCGAGCGGAAAGTCGCGCGAGCCGACGCCCTTCCAGTTCTTGACCGGCCCGTCGCCGTTCTCGACGGAGAGCGCGACCGCGGCGGTGGTCCCCCGGTCGGCCCACATCTGACGGAGCGCGGGGCGCGGGGCCTCGATCTTCAGGCCGGCGCGCCGCGAGAGGCGATAGAACCAGCCGAGCCACCGCTTGGGCCGCGTCAGCCACACGAAGATCCGCATCAGCCAGCCGATGTCGCTCTTGTACTCGCGGGTCACCCCGTCGCACAGCGCGCGAAAGCGCTTCGGGTCGGCGATCGGCACCTCGCCCGCGCCGGCGATCACGATCGCCTTCAGGTTCTTGCTCCCGTAGATCGCGCCGAAGCCCTGGCGGCCAAAGGCGTGGTAGCGGTCGTTCATCACCGAGGCGATGCGGCTTTGCTTCTCGCCGGCCGGGCCGATCGCCGAGACGCCGACCTCGCTCTTGCCGCCGTAGCGCACCTTCAGCGCGTCGAAGCTCTCCGGGATCTCCTGGCCCCACAGGTCGCCCGCGGGCTCGATGCGCGCGCCGCTGTCGTCGACCACCAGCACGCTCGGCGACGCGGCGCGGCCCTTCACCAGCAGCCCGTCGTAGCCAGCGCGGCGAAGCTGGGAGGCGACGCTGCCGCCCGAGTTGCTGTCGGCCCAGGTGCCGGTGAGCGGCGACTTTCCGACGATCTGGATCCGGCCCGAGAAGGGCGTGCGCGCGCCGGTGAGGAGCCCGGAGACGATCGCGAAGCACGCTTCGGGGGCGAGCGCGTCGGTGCCGGCAGGGAAGTGCTTCCACATCAGCCACGCCCCGAGGCCGTAGCCGCCGAGGAACTGGCGGTAGACCGATTCGTCCACCGCCTCGACGGTGGAGCTGCCGGCGGTGAGATCCACGATCAGGATGCGCCCATGGGTGCCGTAGCGCGGTGCCGCTTCAGGCTTTTCCATACGCATCCTCCGGCGCGGAGCATACAAGATGTGCGGTAGGATGACGCATGATCGCGCTCGGCCTCTTCTTCACGCTCTCTGCCGCCACCGTCGGGCTCACCGACGAGGAGCTCACCACGGCATTGCGCGGCGAGGTGCCGACGCGGACCGAGGCGTTCACCAGCGCGGGCGGAAAATCGACCGGGCGCGGGGTCGGCGCGATCGTCATCGACCGCTCGGTCGCCGAGGTGTGGACCACGCTGGCGCGCTTCGAGGACAAGGCGGACTACATCCCGCGGCTGGAGAAGGCCGAGGTGCTGGAGAAAAAGCCGTCGCTGGTGCGGGTGCGCATGACCATCGATGCCTCGGTCACCACCGCGGTCTACACCGCGCTCTTCGAGCTCGACGAGAAGCTGCACGCGATCCACTGGAAGCTCGATATGACCGCGATCGACAACACGATCGCCGACGTCGACGGCGGGTACAACGTGTTCGCGCTCGACCCGGCGCGCACGCTGGTTGTCTATCGCACCTTTGTCGACACCGGGCGCGCGGTGCCGGCGTTCATCCAGAAGTACATGTCGCGGAGGTCGATCCCGGATCTGCTCCGCGCGGTGAAGCGGCGGGTCGAGAGCGGCGGGCTCTGGCGGCGGCGGTGAAACTCGGCGGCACCGTCGACGATCTGGCGGATTCCAGATCGCGCATGCTGGCGCAAGCCGACCATCTCCGCGACGACGGGCGGCTGCTCGAGAGCGCGGCGATCGTCGTCGAGGCGACGCCAGCTGAACGGCTCCGGGAGGGGTTCGCGATGGCCCGCGCGGCTGCGGCGCTGCTCGCACGCCTGCCGCCGGACGTGGAGGAGCGCGCCCGCGGGTATCGGGAGGAGCCGGCATCGGGCGCGGGGGAGATCCTCCTGCGCCTCTCGCGCCACGGCTGGCCCGGCGAGCCGTGACGGCGAACTCTCCCGGTCTCGACGATGCACCCGCCGTCGCTGGATGGCTTTGCGGGCGCTTCGATGCGGAGGGGATCTCGTATGCGATCTGCCCTACATCCGGCGCTGGATCGCGGCGATCGCGCCCGGCGACGCTGCGCGGCTCGGTGAGCTGAACGAGCTCGTGCGGCGCTTCGTGGGGCCGGGTCCGGGCGTGTAGCGGGGAGCCCTCTCTCAGCGACGGCGCGAGCCGCCGGGAACGAGGGCTGCGAGCGATCCGCCGGCCGCGTCGAGACGGGCTTCGGCGTCGGCGATCGGCAGGTCGAGCAGCGCGGCGGCGAGGGCGATCTTGACGCGGCCTTTTGCGTCGGTGAGGAGGCGCGCGGCGCGGCGGGGTGAGACGGCTGCGAGCTCCTCGACCATGCGGAGGGCGCGCTGGCGGAGCTTGGCGTTGGTGGCGCAGAGGTCGACCATCCGGCCGCGGTAGACCTTGCCGAGGCGGATCATCGCTGCCGTCGAGATCGCGTTCAGCACCAGCTTGGTGGCGGTGCCCGCCTTCAGGCGCGTCGAGCCGGCGATCACCTCGGGGCCGACGGGGACGGCGATGGTGACGTCGGCGAGAGCGCGGCCGGGGCGCGGGGAGCAGGTGATGAAGACCGTCGCTGCGCCGCGGCGGCCCGCCTCGACGAGGGCGGCGAGGGTGAACGGCGTGACCCCGCTCGCGGCGATGGCGCAGACGAGGTCGCCCGGGCCGACCTGGAGGCGGGCGATGGCCTGGGTGGCCTCGGCGGGGCGATCCTCGGCCCCCTCGGCGGAGTGGGTGATGGCGCGCGGTCCGCCGGCGAGGAGCGCGATCACCCGGCCGGGGTCGGTGCCGAAGGTCGGCGGGAGCTCCGCCGCGTCGAGAACACCCAGGCGGCCGGAGGTGCCCGCGCCGGCGTAGATCACCCGTCCGTCGCCGGCGAGGGTGGCCGCGAACAGGCGCGCGGCGCGGACGATCGCCTTCTGGCGCCGCGCGACGGCGCGGACGGCGCGCGCCTCCTCGGCCAGCAGGAGCGCGACCACCTCGTCGGTGCTCAACCGATCGATCCGATCGGCGCGCGGGTGGATCTGCTCGGTGGCCAGGGTGCGGTAGTCGACAGGCGGCGGGCGGCGGCGCGCGCTCACCGACGGAGGCCGAGCACGTCCTGCAGGTCGTAGAGACCGGGATCGCGATCGCCGAGCCAGAGCGCGGCCCGCACCGCGCCGTGAGCGAAGGTGTCGCGCGACGACGCACGGTGGGTGATCTCGAGGCGCTCGCCGAGGCCGAGGAAGTGCGCGCTGTGATCGCCGATCACGTCGCCACCGCGCACGGTCATGATCCCGATCTCGCGGGGCGGTCGCGCGCCGGTGGCGCCCTTGCGGCCGTAGCAGGCCACGTCGGCGAGGTCGCGATCGAGGGCGGCGGCGATCACCTCGGCCATCCGCAGCGCGGTCCCCGACGGGGAATCCTTCTTCTGGCGGTGATGGGCCTCGACGATCTCCACGTCGTAGGCGTCGCCGAGCGCGCGCGCCGCGGCGTCGAGGAGCCCGAAGAGCACGTTGACCCCGACCGCCATGTTGGGCGACAGGACCACCGGAACGCTCTTGGCGGCCCGCTCGACGGCGCGGCGCTCCGCCTCGCCCAGTCCGGTGGTTCCGATCACCAGCGCCACCTCGGCCTCGGCGGCGCGGCTGGCGGTCCATGCCGTGGCCGCGGGGACGGTGAAGTCGATGATCAGGTCGGCTTTCGCCAGCGCCTCGTCGAGCGATGAGGTGATGATCACTCCGTTCGCCGCGAGGCCGGCGAGCAGGCCCGCGTCCTTCCCGAGGTCGGGGTGGCCCGGCCGCTCGATCGCCGCTACCAGCTCCACGCCGTCGGTGTCCTGGAGGACGCGGAGGATCGTTCGCCCCATCTTGCCCGCCGCGCCGGGGACCGCGATCCGCAGCATCACAGCAGGCCGAGGTCGACCAGCGCCGCGTGCAGCTTCTCGCGCGGGCCGCTCGCCATCGGGTAGAGCGGCGAGCGGATCTCCGGATCGATCCGGTTCATCATCGCCAGCGCCGCCTTGACCGGGATCGGGCTGCTCTCGAGGAACAGCGCCTCGGTGAGATCGAGGGTCGCCTCGTGGAGCGCGCGGGCGCGCAGGAAGTCGCCCGCCGCGGCGGCGTCCCACGCATCGGCGACCAGCTTCGGCGCGACGTTGGCGGTGACCGAGATGCAGCCCCGCCCACCGACGGCGTAGATGGCGCTGTTGATCACGTCGTCGCCGGAGAGCACCACCAGTCGATCGCCGAGCTTGCGGACGATCTCCTGCGCGCGCGCCACCTGTCCGGTGGCCTCCTTCACCGCGACGATCCGGGGCTCCGCGGCGGCGAGGCGGGCGAGCGTCTCCACGCTCATGTCGACCACCGAGCGCCCGGGGATGTTGTAGACGACGATCGGCAGCGGCACCGCCTCGGCGACGGCGCGGTAGTGGCAGAAGAGGCCGTCCTGGGTCGGCTTGTTGTAGTACGGGGTGACGATCAAGAGGCCGTCGACGCCGGCTTCCTGCGCGGCGCGCGACGCGGCGATGGTGTGGGCGGTGGAGTTCGAGCCGCAGCCGGCGATCACCGGGACGCGCCGTCGCACCGTCTCGACCACCACGCGGATCACGTGGGCCTGCTCGGCCGGCTCGAGGGTGGGCGCCTCGCCGGTGGTGCCGCAGGGGATCAGGCCGTCGATGCCGGCGTCGATCTGGGCTTCGACCAGGGCACGGAGGGCGGGGTCATCGACCTTGCCGTGGCGAAACGGGGTCACGATCGCGGTCATCGCACCGACGAACATGGTCGCACTCTAGGAGAGCATTCGCGAAAAGGAAAGCCGATTTGGGTGGGCGGCAGGGGGGCGGTCCGGGGGCACCGCGGCCGGGCGACCGGCGCGCTACGCAGGAGGCGGCCTGGTGATCGCGTCGCCGCGGTCGAGGGCGGAGCGCAGCGCCTCGTCGAGGATCGGGTGCGCGAAGCGATAGCCGGTGCTTTCGGCGACCCGCGGGACGACGCGCTGAGAGCCGAGGATCGCGTTCGCGAACTCCCCGATTGCGAGGCGCAGCGCGAACGCCGGCGCGGGGAGGAAGGCGGGTCGGCCCAGCACCTTGGCGAGCGCGCGGGTGAACTCCACGTTCCGCGCCGGCTCCGGCGCGACCGCGTTGAGCGGGCCGTCGATCTCCGATTTCGCCGCGGCGTGCAGGAGGAGCCCGACCACGTCGTCGAGGTGGACCCAGGGCATCCACTGCTGGCCGCTGCCGAGGCGGCCGCCGAGACCGAGGCGGAACGGCGTGAGCATCTTCGCGAGCGCCCCACCGCCCGGGCCGAGGACGATACCGATCCGCGGCGTCACCACGCGCAGGCCGAAGGTGCGGGCCCGGCCCGCCTCCTCCTCCCAGCTGCGGCACACCGAGGCGAGGAAGTCGTCGTCCGGGCCCACCGGGGTGCTCTCGTCGAGGATCTCCTCCCCGCGCGGCCCGTAGACGCCGACCGCGGACGCCGACACCAGCACCCGCGGGCGATCCGAGAGCGCGCCGGCGGCAGCGACGAGGTTGCGGGTCCCGCGCACGCGGCTCTCGCGGATCGATTCCCTCTTCGCCTTCGACCAGCGACCCGCCACCGACTCGCCGGCGAGGTGGAAGATCACCTCCACCCCGTCGAGGGCGGCGGCGGGCGGGGGTCCGGCCTCGGGGATCCACGCGAAGGGCTCCACCGCGTCGCCGAGGAGCTTCTGCGCGTGCGCCGGGTCGCGGCTGAGCACGCGCACCGGGCCGGGGAGCGCAGCAACGAGACGTCGACCCAGGAATCCCGTGGCACCGGTGACGAGTGAGCGCATGGGAGGAGTCTACCTGCGGAAGGCCCCGTATTTTCGGCGCTTCGGCGGCAGGCCGGGCACAGGCCGGGCCGGGCTCCTGGACGTGCTAGTAAGGAGATGGAATGGTCGATGACACGATGGCCCGCGTTGCGGTTTCGTCCTGCCTGCTCGGCGAGCCGGTCCGCTGGGATGGGGGTCACAAGCGCGATGGCTTCGTCACCGACATTCTCGCGTCGCTGGTGGAGATCGTGCCGGTGTGCCCCGAGGTGGAGCTGGGGATGGGAACGCCGCGGCCGCCGGTCGATCTGGTGCGCGTCGGGGCTTCGCTGCGGATGCTAGGGCAGGGCGGGGCGGATCACACCGAGGCGATGGCTCGCTTCTCGTCCCGTCGCCTCGACGAGCTCGGCCCCGTCGACGGCTGGGTATTCAAGGCCGGATCGCCGAGCTGCGGGGTCGACCAGGTGCCGGTGCGAGGCGAAGGCGGTGGGGTGGCGCGCGACGGGCGCGGGCTGTTCGCCGCGGCGGTGCGGGAGCGGTTTCCGCTGCTGCCGATCGAGGACGAGTCCGGGCTCGCCGATCCGGCGCGGCGCGCGTCATTCCTTGCACGGGTGCTTGCTCACCGATGGCAGCGCGGGCTGGCGAAGGAGGCGCAGCGTAACACGTGATATGCTGACGAAAACTTCGATTGAGGTCAGTCATGACGTTCCGGCGCTCCCTGGGATGGATCGGTCTGCTGCTCCTCGCTCCGCTGCTTCCGGCCTGCGGCACCGACGGTGGCACCGACGGGGGCGGCGGGGACCTCGCGCCGCCGCGCGATCAGT
>SHYY01000172.1 GCA_009692555.1 Myxococcales bacterium | reverse complement strand
ATACCCTCACCCCTACCCTCCCCCGCAAGCGGGAGCGGGGGACGGACGTTAGAGCGTTCGTGAACGGGGCGGTGGTTGTCGGAGTCGGCGATCGCACCGCGATCGGGGCTGCCGTGGCGGTGGAGGTGCTGAAGGCTTTGCTGGGCCTGCCCTTTCGAACCGAGGTCACGCTCCTGCCATGAAGCCGGCGCGCCACCCCCCCGCCATCCACCAGGTCGATTACGCCCTCGCCGTGCGGCACGCTCGCCCGGTGGTCGATTCGATCGTCGACCTGATCGGCCACACGCCGATGGTGCGGCTTTCCAACCTCGAGGAGCGCCCCGACGTCGAGATCTGGGGCAAGTGCGAGTTCGCCAATCCCGGCGGCAGCGTCAAGGATCGCCCGGCCCTGCAGATGATCCGCGACGCCGTCGCTGCCGGCCAGCTCACCCGTGACAAGGTCCTGATCGACTCGACCTCCGGCAACACCGGAGTCGCCTATTCGATGGTCGGCGCGGCGCTCGGCTACCGGGTCGCGCTGGTGATGCCCGCCAATGTCTCGGCGGCGCGCAAGCAGATCACGTCGGCGTATGGCACCGAGCTCATCTTCTCGTCGGAGCTGGAGGGCTCCGACGGCGCGATCACCCGGGTCCGCGAGCTGGTCGCGGCCGATCCCGAACGCTATTTCTACCCCGATCAGTACTCCAACGAATCGAATCCCCGCGCGCACTACCTCGGCACCGGACCGGAGATCCTGGCCGCGGTGGGCGATCGGATCACCCACTTCATCGCCGGGATCGGCACCTCCGGGACGGTGATGGGCACCGGGCGCCGGATGAAGGAGCACCACCGACCGGTGCGGGTGGTGGCGGTCGAGCCCGACGACGCGCTGCACGGGCTGGAGGGGCTGAAGCACATGGGCTCCTCGATCGTCCCGCCGATCTGGCGGCCCGGGGAGTGCGTCGACGAGGTGATGCCGATGGGCACCGAGGAGGCGTGGGACGTCTCCGACAGGATGGCCGATCTGGAGGGGCTGTTCGTCGGCCACTCGGCCGGCTCCACCGTCGCTGCCGCGCTCCGGATCGCGCGCACCGTGCCGGCCGGCGAGCGCGCCTGCATCGTCTGCATCCTGCCGGATCGCGGCGATCGCTACTTCACGCCGCTGAAATGGGAAAAGCACTATGCGTGGTGATTTTCCGCCCTTGTCCGAATCGCTCCTGGCCGAGATCTACGCCCACGCGCGCGCCGGCTATCCGGAGGAGGTGTGCGGCCTCTGCCTCGGGCCGCGCGGCGCCCTCGACGAGGTGCGGCGGTGCGAGAACCGCCAGAACGCGCTCCACGCCGAGGATCCGGCGCACTTCCCGCGCGACGCCCGCACCGCCTACAACCTCGGTCCGAAGGACCTCTTCTTCCTCGACAAGAGCCTGCGCGGCGCGCGGCCGGTGCAGGTCATCTACCACTCGCACATCGACGTGGGCGCCTACTTCTCGAAGGAGGACGCCATCGCCGCCGCCCCCGACGGCGAGCTGCTCTACCCGGTGGATTATCTGGTGGTCGACGTCCGCGCGGACGGCGCGCGCGGCGCGAAGCTGTTTCGTTTTCACGACGGCGAGTTCATCGAGCTCGCCGCCTATTCATCCACCGATCCGCGAAAGGATCCTCCATGACCGCCCAGAATCGTGACGCCATTGCCCCCCACGGGGGCGTCCTCATCGACCGCATCGCCGAGGGCGCACAGCGCGCCGACCTCGCCGCCCGCGCCCCGTCGCTGCCGGCGATCCAGCTCAACATCCGCGAGGCGCTCGATCTCGAGATGATCGGGATCGGCGCCTTCAGCCCGCTCACCGGATTCATGACCCGCGCCGACTACCGCGCCACCGTCGACGGAGGGCGTCTCGCGGGCGGCCTGCCGTGGACCGTCCCGATCACGCTCTCGCTGAAGGCCGACTCGCCGAAGGTGGCGGCGGGGCAGGAGGTCGCCCTTTGCGCCCCCGCCTCGCTCGGCGGCGCAATTCTCGGCGTGATCAGCGTCGAGGACGTGTACGACGTCGACAAGGCGCACGAGTGCAAGCAGGTCTTCCGCACCGAAGACGCGGCCCACCCCGGCGCGGCCTACGTGCACAAGGAGATGGGCGACCTCTACGTCGGTGGCGCGGTGTGGCTGACCGAGCGCCTCGCCCCGCCCTTCCCCGCCTTCCACGCCGAGCCGAAGGTCACCCGGGCACGCTTCCGCGATGCCGGCTGGAGGAAGATCGCCGCCTTCCAGACGCGCAACCCGATCCACCGCGCCCACGAGTACCTGACCAAGGTCGCGCTCGAGGTGTGCGACGGGATCCTGATCCACCCGCTGGTCGGCTACACCAAGGAGGACGACATCCCGGCGGCGGTCCGGATGCAGTGCTACAGCGCGCTGCTGGAGAGCTACTACCCGAAGGACCGCACCATCCTCACCGCGCTCCCCGCGGCGATGCGCTACGCCGGCCCGCGCGAGGCGATCCTCCACGCCACCGTGCGCAAGAACTACGGCTGCACCCACTTCATCGTCGGGCGCGACCACGCCGGCGTCGGCAACTACTACGGCACCTACGACGCGCAGAAGATCTTCGACGACTACACCCCCGAGGAGATCGGGATCACCCCGCTGATGTTCGAGCACTCGTTCTGGTGCAAGAAGTGCGAGGGCATGGCGTCGTCGAAGTCGTGCCCCCACGACGCCGCCTCGCGGGTCGCGCTCTCGGGCACCAAGGTGCGCGACATGCTGAAGGCCGGCGAGGAGCCGCCCCCGGAGTTCTCGCGCCCCGAGGTCGCAAGGATCCTGATCGCGGCGATGCGCGCCGGGTAAGCCTCCGACGCCTCCGCGTCCGTCTCCCTCTCCGACGGGTGTGATCCAAAGTGCTCGGTGGGCGCGCTGCCGCGCCCGCTCTCCTCCTCCGGTGGCTCCGACTCGGCCGTCGCCGTTGCCGTTGCCGTTGTTGCCGTTGCCCTTGCCGTTGCCGTCCGTTGCCGTTGCCGTTGCCGTCGCCGAGGAGGCGGGCGGCCGGCCTCAGCGGATACCCTTACCGAGGGTCGGCGATCACACCCATCTCCGACGTGCCGCTTGATCTTCTGCGGCTCGCGGGACGACTATCGGTCGTCGCGCTCCGGCGCGGCCCGATGCCAGCCCTGCCCTTCCCACCGCTCCTCTTTGCGATCGCCATCGCCGGCTGCGGCGTCGACGAGAGCCCGTGGGTGGAGGGCGAGATCGGCCGCCTCGAGGAGGGTCTCACCGTCGCGCAGGCGGGTGGCTGCTCCACCGCGATCGTCGCCGGGCTCTCGAAGCAGCTGATCGACGAGCAGAACTGCATCCGCCCGAACGCGCTGGTGAGCTTCGCCGGGAAGGCGGGGATCGACGTCGGAGCGGGGGTGTTCCCGTTCCTCGAGCCACCCGCCGCCGCGGCCCTCGAGAAGGCGGCCTTGGCCCAGGGCGGGAAGATCCAGATCTCGTCGGCGTTCCGCACCCTCGCCCAGCAGTTCCTGCTCTACAAGTGGCAGGGGAGCTGCGGCATCCAGATCGCGGCCTCCCCGGGAAAGTCCAACCACGAGACGGGCCTCGCCCTCGATGTGAGCAACCATGGCGCATGGCAGGCGACGCTGCAAAAGCACAGCTGGCAGTGGTACGGCGCGAACGACGTGGTGCACTTCGATTACGTCGGCGGCGGCACGATCGATCTGCGGGGCGAGTCGGTGCTGGCCTTCCAGCGACTGTGGAACCTGAACAACCCGAACGACAAGATCGGCGAGGACGGCGACTACGGCCCCCAGACCGCGGCGCGGCTCGGCAAGACCGACGTGAACGGCTTCGCGAAGGGCAAGACCTGCGGCGGCAACCCGCCACCCCCGCCACCGATGACGCCCGCGCTGGCGGCCGATCGGATCGGGCAGGGCGGCCCCGCCCAGCTCACCGAGGGGGCCACCGCCACTTTCTGGGCCGAGTACCGCAACACCGGCACCGCGAAGTGGCACCCCGCAACGACCCGCCTCGGCACCACCGGGCCGCGGGATCGCGCGAGCGCTCTCGCATCCGCCGACTGGATCCAGCCAAGCCGTCCGACGGGGGTCGACCAGGAGACGGCGCCGGGCGCGATCGGTCGCTTCACGTTCCTGGTCACCGCCCCGGCCGCGCCCAAGGGCCCGGTGGTCTACGCCGAGCATTTCGCCCTGGTCGAGGAGGGCGTCGCCTGGTTCGGACCGAAGGACGACGCCTACCTGGTCGAGCTGGAGGTGCGCCCCGCGGAGCATCCTCCGTCGGAGATCGCGGTCCCGCCACCACGCGCGCTGGGCTCGCCCGATGCCGGCGATCCGCCGCCCGGGGATGCGGGCGAACCGCCCACCGAGGCGGCGAGCGGCTGCAACGTTGGCCGGCGACCCGCGACCCCCTCGGCGCTCCTCGCGCTGATCGCGCTGCTGCTTCTGGGCCTTCGGGCCGCTCGCTATCCGAAGCGCGCCGCCGCCCGCTCCGCGCTCCACAGCGCCGGCTCGACGTAGCCCCCCGACAGGTAGTCACCGCAGAACGAGACGCCCTTGCGTTCGTCGACGCAGGCCAGGAACTCCATCGCTCGCCCCTGGTGACCGACAGAGTGGAACGGCACGGCATACGGATGGCGCGTGACATGGGCCTGCTCGATCCAGCCCGAGAAGCCCGGCATCCAGGTCTCCAGCTCACGGCGGCAGGTGTCGATCACCTCGTCGTCGGTGGCGGTCCAAAGAGCCGTCGAGGCCGGGTAGCAGGGCCACGGCTGCAGCACCGATTTCCCCGACGGGACCATCTCCGGATTCTTGCGCGCGGCGTCGAGCACCAGGCTCACCTGGTGGCCGCGCCCCTGCTGCGCGACGTAGGACCAGACGTTCGGCTCGAGCGGGCGGTCGAGGAAGAAGGTCGGGAAGGCGAAGGGCGGGATGGTCACCGAGGCGAGGAAGGCGCGCTCCAGGGTCCAGTCCTCGGGGACGAGGCGCAGCGCGGCCGGCGGCGTGGTGGCGACGACCACGTGATCGGCGCGCCGGATCGCGCCGCTCCCGTCGAGCTCGACACCGACGATGCGGCCGCGCTCCTCGACCAGCCGGCGGGCGGGCGTGCCGAGCCGCACCGCGAGGCGCGCGGCGAGGGCCTCGTGCAGGGACGCGATCCCGCCGGGCAGCGTCAGGTAGTCGGTGAGCACGATGATCCGGATCAGCCGGAGCACGTGCAGGAGGCTCACCTGGGTCGGCTCCGGCTCGGTGATCGCCCCCGCCAGCGTCAGCGGCCGCAGCAGAAACTCGCGCAGGGTCGGATCGTGGATCGCGTCCCACGCGGCGATCCCGTCGAGCTCGGGCTGCTCCTCGAGGCCGAAGGTGTCCATCGGATGGCGGATCAGCCGGTGCGCCAGGAAGCCGCCGAGTCGAAGGTTGCCGAGGGCGCCGGCCGGGCGAAACCACGGCAGGCGGTGGTCGACGAGGAACGATCCGCGCGCGACCCGGTCGTCGAAGAAGCGGCTGTCACCATGGATGGTGGTCAGGCGATCGGCCAGCCCCACCTCGCGCATCAGGCCGATCCCGCGGGTATAGGTGGAGTGGTAGTACTGCGTGCCGACGTCGACGCGATCGGCGCTCCCCCGTCGCTGCAGGGTGAGCGCCCGCCCACCCGCGCGATCGGCCGCCTCGATCACTTCGACGGTGTGACCGCGCCGCGCGAAGTAGGTCGCCGCGCCGAGCCCGGCGATCCCCGCGCCGATCACGAGCACCCGCATCTGCCGGATTCTAGTCGATCGTGTGAGCGCGCGAGAGCGTATGCGGATCAGGCTGCTGCGGGCGCTGGGCGCTTGAACACCCAGAGGCGGTTCAGCGGATAGTTCCAGCCCAGGTAGACCAGCACCTGCGAGATCGCGAACGCCACCACCGGGGTGACGTGCAGGACGTACGAGAAGAACGACGGGATCCCGGTGTTGAGCGCGAGGCTGCCGCCGAAGACCACCACCGCGCGCAGCCCCTGGCCGTGCAGGGAACCGGTCTGACCCGCGTCGAACGCCCAGTATTTGTTGATCGTGAAGGTGATCACCGTTGCCACGAACTGCACGGCGGCGTAGGCGACCGCCGGCTCCACAGTCAGCACGTGCACCAGCACGGGTAGCAGCGCGAACTCCGACCCCGTCGCCAGAAGCGAGCCGATCGAACTCCTGGTCAGCGCCCGTGCGTGGGACGGAATCGGCGTCCCCGCGATCGGCGGCGGGATCAGGAGAGGCCGGCGCGCGGCGCGAGGTCGTTGCGGTCGGTGCGGATGTAGTTGCGGAGGCGCTGCGCGAGCTGATCGTGCGCGACGAAGTTCGGGTGATCGAAGCCGTGGCGCGGGCAGGTGGCGCACACCGGGATGCCGTCCACGTCGTCGGCGAGGTGCTTCTCGCGGAGCTCGCGGAGGAGCGGCCCGTTCCACACCTCCTCGAGCGATTGCGTCGCCAGATTCCCGAGGACGTTCTCCTTCTCGTAGACGTTCACGCACGGGACCACCGCGCCGTCCCACAGCACGGTCAGCTCGGTCCACAGCATCTTGCACGGGGTGTGTTCGACGGGGGGCCTCTCCACCTGCTTGCCGAGCTGATAGAGCTTCACCTGCCCCGCCCAGTCGCGCGCTTCCTTGATCATCACCTGCGCGTTGTCCTCCGCCCACAGCTTCGCGAACGGCTCCACCTCGGCGCGATTCGCGTCGGTGACGATCATCTGCACCACCACCGTGGTGTGATTCGGGATCTGGCGCTTCATCTCGAAGAAGGCGCGGACGTTCTTCACCGTGGTGGCGAAGTCGCCGCCCACGCGCACCCGCGCGTAGGTGTCGGGCGACGCGCCGTCCATCGAGATCACCAGGAAATCGAGGCCGTTCTCGAGCAACAGACGCCCCTTGCGCGCGTCCAGGTAGGTGGCGTTGGTGGAGAGGCCCATCGCCACGCCCCGCGAGCGCCCGTAGCGGATCAGGTCGCCGATCTTGCCGTGGAACAGCGACTCGCCCAGGTGGTGCAGGTAGGCGAACTCGAGCTCCGGCGCGGACATGTCGATGATCCGCTTGAACAGGTCGGGCTTCATGTACCCGACCTCGCGCTCCATCTGCTCGTGCGGACACATCGGGCAGGCGAGGTTGCAGTAGTTGGTCAGCTCGATCTTCATGTGCGCCGGACGCCCGGTGGCGACGGTGCGCCCCGAGAGGTGGTCGTCGGCGAGCCGGCTGCGGTTCTGCTTCCACAGCTGCGCCATCTCGCCCAGTGACGGTGCGGCGGGCGACGCCGGCGTGCGATGCAGATGGGGTTCGAGCTTCGGCAGTGCGTTCTCGTGCATGGTTGTCCTCGGTCCGTCGCTTGCGAAACGTCTCAATCCCCCGCACCAGGGGGATGCTCAGTGGGTGCCGCCTTCGGCGGGTCGATCAGGGCTCAAACCGGCCAGCGGGCCGCCAGCTCCGCGAACACTTCGTCCATCACCGCGATCCCCTCCAGCGCCTCGTCCCGCGAGATCACCAGCGGCGGATTGATCCGCACCCGCGGGGCGTAGGCCATGCTGAGGAGGCCGCGCTTCAAGCACGCCTGGAAGATCCACTCGCAGGTCTTCTTGTCGAGCGGCTCGCGGGTCTTCTTGTCCTTGACCAGCTCGACGGCGATCATCAGCCCCTTGCCGCGCACATCGCCGACGAAGGGGTATTTGTCCTTCAGCTTCTGCAGCTCGAAGAGCATCGCGTCACCGACGACGGCGGCGTGCTCGGGGAGCTTCTCCTCGACGATCGCGCGGGTCACCGCGTCGCCCGCCGCCGCACCGAGCGGACCGCCGCCATAGGACGACGAGGAGAACGACGGGCGGCCCCAGGGATCGCACTTCGCCGGGTCCATGATCTCGTCGGTGGAGACCACCCCGGTGAGCGGATAGCCCGACGCGACTCCCTTGCCAAAGGTCATGATGTCGGCCTCGACGCCGAAGTGCTCCGCGCCGAACATCTTCCCGGTGCGCCCGAAGCCGGTGATCATCTCGTCGAGCACCAGCAGCGCGTCGAACTCGCGCGCCACCGACTTCACCGCAGCCAGCCAGTCGGGCGGCGGGATGACGTTGCCGGCGGTGCCCTGGATCGGCTCGACGATGATCGCCGCGAGCGACCCGGCGGTGTTGAGCTTGATCAGCTGGCGCAGGAAATCGACGCAGGCCAGGCCGCAGCTCGGGTAGCTCAGCTGGAACGGGCAGCGATAGCAATCGGGATAGGGGGCGAGGTGATTTCCCGTCGGGAGCGGGCCGAGTCCGTGCTTGAAATCGGAGCCCATCAGGCCGAGCACGCCGGCGGTCTTGCCGTGGAAGCCGCCCCAGAAGGCGACCACCTCGTACTTCTTGGTGTAGGCGCGGGCGAGGCGGAGCGCGCTCTCGACGGCCTCGGCGCCGCCCGAGTAGAGCTGGGTCCGCTTGAGCTTCGAGCCCGGGACGATCTTGCCGGCGAGGAGCCCGATGCGCTCGAGCAGGCGCGTGCGCGGCTCGCTGGTGAAGGAGCCGGCGGCGATCTTCGACGCCTGGACGCCGAGCGCCGTCGCCAGCGCCGGGTGGCCGTGGCCGAGCGACGCGACGCAGATGCCCGCGACGAAGTCGATGAAGGTGTTGCCGTCGACATCGCTGACCAGCGCGCCATGGCCGTGGTCGACGGCGATCCCGGCGAGCTGCGAGACGCCCTGCGTGCCCGGCGCGAGGTACTCCGTCTCCTCGGCGCGCAGGGCCTGCGAGCGCGGGCCCGGGATGGCGGTGCGGATCTGTGCGAAGCGCGTGTTCACGCGGTCTGCCGTTCCTTGAGGTCGGGCGGTTCCGCGACTTCAGGATCGCGATCCGGCTCGGGCCACGGAGCGACGGGCGATGGCCTGGTGACCGGCATCCGGACCATGACGTAGTGCGCGCGCCAGATGGCGGTCACGTTGCTGAGGACGGCGATCAGCGCGAGCGAGAAGAGGACGAAGTAGTGGCGCGGGTGGGCGACGCCGGTCTCGAGGAACGCCGCCGCGACCGCCGAGAACGTGGTGGCCGTCCCGATCACCACAGCGCGCTCGTGGCGCTGCATCCAGCCGACGTTGGGGTCGATCCCGACCGACTCGCCCTTGGCGCGCGCGTAGCCCATCACCGACGAGCCGATCAGCGCCAACGTCGCCAGCGGCAACCCCAGCGAGTCGTCGCGGTAGTACCACATGAAGCCGAGGAACACCGCGAAGTCGGCGTAGCGGTCGACCATCGCGTCGAGGAATTCGCCGCGGTCCGACGAGGTCCCCGACATGCGGGCGACCATCCCGTCCATCGCATCGAACATGAACGAGAGGTAGATCAGGAAGCCGCCCGCGGCGAAGCGGCCGAGGGCGAACAGCACGGCGCCCGAGGTGGCGACCACCAGCGAGGCGTAGGTGACGGCGTTGGCGCTGATCCCGAGCGCCACCATCACCCGCACCGGGACGATCATCGTCGAGAAGCCGTACTCGAGCAGGAAGCGCGGGGCGACGAACGATCTGGAGAGCTTGTCGAAGCGGGGCGTGCGCGGCATCCCGTACAGGGCGCAGCGCGCGGTGAAGACGATGAAGGCGGTGACGTAGATCACCGGCAAGCCCAGGATGGTGGCGATCTCGCTGGGCGGGAGGGCGGCAAGCGCCTGCCAGCCGCTCATCTCTGGCGTCGGTGGGGTCACGTGGCGCGCATCTTACGCGAGGGGTCCTCGCGGTCAAAGGTTTTGCAGGACGCAGCCGGCACGGCCGGCCCGCCGTGCAAATCCTTAGCCAGTCAGGGGCTGGTGGGGCGATCGGACAGCTCGGCCCACCGCGTCAATCGCCTCGCCTATACCACTGTTTTTGTGGTTGAAAGGGGCGGTTGACCTGTCAGTTCCTCACCGAGAATGTGGTGAAAATCGGACAGGAGATCGACCCGGCAATCGAAGGGCCAAGACTGACGTGAACCCCTCCGGTGGCACGGTGTAACCGGGAATGCACGGCCCTTCGACTCGCTCCGCTCGCTCAGGACGTACGGGCTCTGAATCGGAGGGTCAACGGCAGAGCGTGATGGCGGAGAGGGCGACGGTCGGCGAGGGATCGGTGGGCTGGGTGGTGACCACTGTGAGGCGGGCGGCGCCCGATGTGACGCGGCAGCCGGAAGCGTCGAACCCGGTGATCAGGAGATTTCCGGGACCTTCGGGCATGCCATCGAAGCGGAACCGCGTGAGTGTGCAGGGCACGGGCGAGATGGTCACCTGGGCGGTGCTGGTCTCGAGGCGCACATCGAGGTGATCGACGCCGGTGCACGCGGCGGGCGAGGGGGGCTGGCCGGCCAGGGTCCACTGGATGAAGATCTTGCCCGCGCCGAGCTGGCCGGAGCCGGCGCCGGGGTCGACGCGATATTGGGTCGGGCCGTCGCCGCCGAAGCAGCCGGGGTCGAGGAGAAATGCGAGGGGAACGAGCAGGAAGCGCCGCATGAACATACTCCGTGGTAACTTTTCGGCCGCGATGAGTCTGGACACGGCGATGCCCGGGGCGCAAGCCCCATGAGTGGACCGGGGGCGCTCTCGATCCGGCAGCGGGTGGTGAAGTGGGCGGTGCGGCTGGCGATCGTCGGCGGCGGCGCCGGCCTCATGATGATGCTGCCGCGGCTGATGGCGCGCCCGCCGATCGAGGTCAAGGCGGTGGTCGTCGAGCGCGGGCCGGTGCGCGACGTGGTGACCTCGTCGACGGCGGGGGAGGTGGTCCCGGAGAGGCAGGCGACGGTGCGCGCGGAGCTGCCGGCGCGGGTGGTGGCGGTGAAGCATCGCCGCGGCGACCGCGTCAAGCGCGGCGACCTGGTGGTGGCGCTCGACGCCGACGACCTGGAGGCTCGGGTGGCGCAGGCGCGGGCCGCTCTCGACAGCGCGCTGGCCCAGACGGCGCAGGCGCGGGCGCGCGTCACCACCCTCGAGCGGCAGGCCGAGCGGGCGAACTCGCTGGCGGAGCACGGGGCGGGGACGACGCAGCTCTCGGAGGACTCGAAGAACCTCCTCAACGAGGGGCGGCAAGCGGTGAGCGCGTCGCTGGCGACGCTCAACCAGGCGCACGCGGCGATCCGCGTGGCGCAGGTGGCGCGCGGGAAGACCAATCTCACCGCGCCGTTCGATGGTGTGCTGGTCGAGGTGGCGCCCGATCGCGGCGAGGCGCTCGCCCCCGGCGCGACGGTCTTCGAGATCATCGACAACGGGCGCCTGCATGTCGACGCCACCGTCGACGAGGCCGACTCGTCGCGGGTCAAGGTCGGGCAGGAGGCGGAGCTGACGCTCGATGCGCTCCCCGGGCAGCGCATCCGGGGCCGGGTGGCGCGGATCGCGCCGGCGGTGCGACGCGACCTGAAGGGCGCGCGGACGCTGGCGATCGAGGTGGAGGTGGTCGATGTCAAGGCGGCGGCGGAGGCGGGGCTCAAGTCGGGGATGTCGGCCAACGTGCAGATCGTCGTCGCCGAGAAGCCGATGGTGGCCTTTCTGCCGACCCACGTCATCGTCGGGCGCGGGGTGAAGCGGACGGTCTATCGCCTCGCGCCGGTGCAGCCTGCCGTGCCGGGCGTGGCGCGCGCCGAAAAGGTGGCGATCGAGGTGGGGCTCGGCAACTGGGATCGCACCGAGGTCGCCGGGGGCGTGGTGCCGGGCGACCGCATCGTCTCGACGCTCAACGCCAAGGGGCTCGACGACGGGGCGCTGGTGAAGGTCGCGCCGTGAGCGGCGGCGCCCCGACGGTGATCGATCTGCGCGATCTGACGCGCACCTTCCACCTCGGGGACGAGGACGTGCATGCGCTGTCGGGCGTCTCGCTCTCGATCGCGCGCGGCGAGTACGTGGCGATCATCGGGCCTTCCGGGTCGGGCAAGTCGACGCTGATGAACCTGATCGGCTGCCTCGACACCCCCACCACCGGCACCTACTCCCTCGACGGTGAGGAGGTCTCGCGGCTCGACGACGACTCGCTGGCGGAGATCCGCAACCGCAAGATCGGCTTCGTGTTCCAGTCGTTCAACCTGCTGGCGCGAGCGACGGCGGTCGAGAACGTCGCGCTGCCGCTGCTCTACGCCGGGGTGTCGCGCAGCGTGCGGCGCGGGCGGGCGAAGAAGGCGCTCGAGCGGGTGGGGCTCGGGGATCGCCTGACCCACCGACCGGAGCAGCTCTCGGGCGGGCAGCGCCAGCGGGTGGCGATCGCGCGGGCGCTGGTGAACGACCCGGCGCTGCTGCTCGCCGATGAGCCGACCGGCGCGCTCGATCAGGCGACGGGACGCGAGATCATCGGACTGTTCGAGCGGCTGAACGGCGACGGGGTGACGCTGGTGATGGTGACCCACGATCACAACCTGGCGGCGCGAGCGCGGCGACGCGTCGAGATCGTCGACGGAAAGATCGCCGCCGACGTCCAGAAGGAGGGCTCCATTGCCGGTCCTTGAGCTGCTCCTCACCGCGTTCGACACGATCCGCGCCAACAAGGTGCGCGCCTTCCTCACCACCCTCGGGGTCTTCATCGGCGTGCTCTCGGTGATCCTGCTGGTCGCCCTCGGCGAGGGGGCGAAGCAGTACCTCTCCGACACCTTCGCCGGCCTCGGGTCGAACCTGCTGCAGATCCTCCCCGGGAAAAAGGAGTCGGCCGGGATGAACGCCTTCCCCGCCGCGACCACCCACAAGCTCACCCGCGAGGACGAGCTGGCGATCGCGCGGCGCGCCTACACCGTCGACGGCGTGGTCGGCGTGGTGTTCGGCGGCGCCACGGTCCGCCACCAGAACCGGGTGCGCGACACGATCATCCTCGGCGCCGGCTCGCGCCTGCTCGAGATCCACGACATGCACATCGAGACCGGGCAGATGGTGAGCGAGGAGGACGTGGACGCGCGCCGCCGCTACGCCATCCTCGGCAAGACCATCGTCGACGAGCTGTACGGCGTCGAGAACCCGCTCGGCAAGACGATGAAGATCTCCGGCACCGAGTTCCAGGTGATCGGCGTGCTCGAGCACAAGGGGCAGTCGCTCGGCTTCGACTTCGACGACATGGTGGTGATCCCGCACACCACGTCGATGGATCTGTTCGGCCTCGATGCGCTGACCAAGCTGGAGGTGCGCGCGCGCGACAAGGCCGATATCCAGGCGGCGACCGACGACGTCACCGAGATCCTGAAGGCGCGGCACGGCGGGCAGGTCGACTTCACGGTGATCTCCCAGGACGACATGCTGGCGACGGTGAACGGGATCATGGCGACGATGACCCTCGTGCTCCTGTTCATCGCCTCGATCGGCCTGGT
>SHYY01000171.1 GCA_009692555.1 Myxococcales bacterium | reverse complement strand
CTCTCCATCCCCTGGAACATCGCCGAGGGAGCGGGCCGGTTCGGAGCGCCGGATGGCGCCCGCTTCTACAGCATCGCCCGGGGCTCCGCGATGGAGTGCAAGGCGATCGTGGATGCCTTGGCGGTCCTGCAACTCGCCTTGGAAGACACTCGGCGACAGGCCATGGAGCTGCTGACCCGCATCGTGGAGATGCTCACGCGCTTGTGCCGGAGAGGTGATCCCCCGCGCGCGAGTGCCCCTGAATCGACCACGACTACGACTACGACTACGTGAGCGGAGGGACCCCCTTCTCCGTTAAGCACCCCCCGTGGCGAGCCCGTGGCGGCCCGCCGTTGACGGGCCCATCGCTCCTGATAGACTGTCGCCGCTTTGGACCGCTCCCTCCCGCTGCACGCGCTGGCGACCGTCGTGGGCCTGGGCCTCTTCGTCGGGGTCGGGTGCGACGTCACGCCCGACAAGATCGCCACCTGGAAGGAGACCGAGCGGGGGCCGGTGAAGCTCCGGGAGGCGGTCAGGAATGGCTCGCTCGCGCCCGACCTGCGGGGGCTGGCGCTGACGGCGCTGGTCGAGCTCGGGATGCTCGGCGACGCGGAGGAGGACCTCAAGGCGGGCACCGAAGGGGACCGGAAGGGGACCCTCCACGCGGCGGCGCCGCTGCTGGCGACGATGGCCAAGGGAGACGGAGCGGTCGAGACCAAGCGGCAGCAGCGCAACGCGAAGGATGCGCTGTTCCAGTTTCGCGGGTACGCGGCGGCGGAGGACCTGGCCGCGATCGACGATGCGCTGATCGCCTGGACCACCGTCGATCTGGCGGGGCGGATGACCGCGGGTGGGCAGAGCTCGGAGAAGATCCTGGGCGCGATCGGCGCGCGGGCGGGTGCGCGGCTCGCCGAGGTGGTGGGCGACGGGAGTACATCCGATCAGAGCCGGATGGAGGCGGCGCGGCTGATCGGCAAGGCGGGCGACAAGGCGGCGCGGGAGCAGGCCGGCGCGACGCTCGTGGAGCGGGCCCGCAAGGCGCCGAAGGACGACACGCTGCAGCAGCTCGGGCTCGTCGGTGGCGACCATGCGGTGGCGTTCCTCACCCAGCTTGCAGAGGACGGATCGAAGCCCGAAAAACTTCGCAAGACGGCGCTGCTCTCGCTCGCGCAGGGCAACGACGCCGCTTTTCTGCCTGCGGTGATGCGGATCGCCGGCGATGCGAAGGCCCCGCTCCCGGTGCGCGACGCGGCGTTCACCGCGGCGGAGAAGGTCGGCTCGGCGGCCGTGCCCGGGCTGATCAAGTTGATGGAAGACAAGGACGAGCAGGTCCGCTGGCGGGCGATCGAGGCCGCCTTCAAGGCGGGCAAGGCCGAGGCGGTGGCCCCCGTGCTGGAGGGGCTGTCGACGGCGCGCAGCTTCTCGAAGGACGACCTCGAGTCGTTCGTAGTGCACGATCTCGAGCTGATCGGGCCGCTGGTGTTGCCGGCCCTGCGCGGGGAGCTGAAGTCGAAGAGCTGGGTGGCTCGCGTGGTGGCGGTGATCGCCCTCGGCAAGATGGGTCGGGCGGAGGACGCCGCGCGGCTGGAGGCGCTGGCGCCGGACGCGACCCGGCTGAAGGGCTGGGCGGGCGGCGGGACGATCGGGTCGGAGGCCAGAGCGGCGGCGGCGCTCGCCAAGGCCCGACCGTGAACCGCAAACTCGCGCCACGGCGCCAAACTGCGATAGAGTAGGCGGGCTATGGACCAGAGCAAGAAGACGATGCGCCACTTCTACTGCCGGGACGTCCTCTGGGAGACGTTCGAGCAGATGGCGAACGACTTCGACTGCTCGATCGACTACCTGATCAACGAGTCGATGCGCTACTACGCGCGGTCGAAGAACTACCAGTCGCCGTCGTCGTCGTCCGCGCAGATGCCGGCGGTCAAGGAGCCGGTGGCGGCGAACAGCGGGGCTCCGGCGGCGCGTCCCTCGCGTCCCCCGGCGCCTCCTCCGCCCCCCGCGGCCGCTGCACTGGAGCACGACCCCGCGCCCTCGCCCTCGCGGCGCGTCCCCCCGTCGCTGCCGCCGCGCCCGACCAATCCACCGCGGGCCACGCTGGCGCCCCCCGCGCCGCGCCCGACGCCCGCCGACTCGCAGCCCGGCCCCGCTCCGCCGCTCTTCCTGTTCTTCAACAACCAGCGGATGGTGGTCGACAAGGAGCAGTTCATCATCGGGCGCGGCTCGAAGACCAGCGACCTCCCGATCAAGGACGGCAACATCTCGCGCAAGCACGCCGCGGTGATCCGGCGCAACGGGATGTACTACATCAAGGACCTCGGCTCGACCAACGGCATCGACTACAAGGGGATGCGCATCGACAACAAGCGCATCGACGAGGGCGACGTCTTCCACATCTGCGACTACGAGTTGAAGTTCACGTACCGCGGGTAGGCCCGCTCCCGTGCCCGTGGTTCCCCTCCGATCGCGACCTCGCGCAGCTTCGGGGGAGATGCCCCGGGTGCTGCTGGTGACGCCGCCGCTGACGCAGCTCAACACGCCGTATCCGGCGACGGCCTACCTGACCGGGCTGCTCGCTTCGCGCGGCGTTTCGGCTTCGCAGGCCGACCTCAGCCTCGAGACCGCGCTCGCCCTGTTCTCGCGCGATGGGCTCGGCCGTCTCTTCGCCGCGATCCGCGGCGGAGCCGGCTGGGCGCCCGAGGTGGGGCACTTCCTCGATCGCGAGGCGTCCTACCTGGAGACGGTCGACCGGGTGGTCGCCTTCCTCCAGGGGCGCGACCCGACGCTGGCGACCCGGATCTGTCGCGGCGATCTCTTGCCCGCCGGCCCGCGCTTCGGCGCCGACGAGATCGATCTCGATCAGGCCTTCGGGACGCTCGGGCTTCTGGACCGCGCGCGCCACTTCGCGACGCTGTACCTCTACGACCTGGCCGATCTCGCGCAGCACACCGTCGCGCCCCGCTTCGGACTCTCGCGCTACGGCGAGGCGCTCGCATCCTCGGCGACCTCGTTCGATCCGCTCGCCGCGGCGCTGGCCGAGCCACCCGGGTTGATCGAGCGGCTGCTCGAGGAGGTGCTGGCGCCGCACATGGAGCGGGTGCGCCCGTCGCTGGTCGGGCTCACGGTTCCCTTCCCGGGCAACCTCTACGGCGCGCTGCGGATCGCGCAGGCGATCCGGCGCGACCATCCCGCGGTGCGGATCGCCCTCGGCGGCGGCTTCGTCAACACCGAGCTGCGACAGCTCGACGAGCCGCGGCTGTTCGACCTGGTGGACTACGTCCTCCTCGACGACGGCGAGCGGCCCCTCCTCGCGCTGTGCGATCACCTCGCCGGGGGGCGGCCCGAGGCGCGGCTGGCGCGGACCTTCGTGCGTCGCGATGGCCAGGTGGCCTTCGTCGATGGCGCGGGCGAGCCGGATCTCGCGCAGGCGGAGCTGCCGGCGCCGAGCTACCGGGGCTTGCCGCTCGATCGCTACCTGTCGGTGAGCGAGCTCGGCAACCCGATGCACCGGCTGTGGTCGGATGGCCGCTGGTCGAAGCTCACCGTCGCCCACGGCTGCTACTGGAAGCGCTGCACCTTCTGCGACGTCGGCCTCGACTACATCGCGCGCTACGACCCGCTGCAGGCGCGCGACCTGTGCGATCGGATGGACCGCCTCGTCGCCGACACCGGCGAGAGCGGCTTCCACTTCGTCGATGAGGCCGCGCCGCCGCTCGGGCTGTGCGAGCTGGCGCTGGAGCTGCTGGCCCGCGGCAGGTGCGTCTCCTTCTGGGGCAACATCCGCTTCGAGAAGACCTTCACCGTCGACGTCTGCCGGCTGCTCGCAAGGGCGGGGTGCATCGCCGTCTCCGGCGGGCTGGAGGTGGCCTCCGACCGGCTGCTGGCGCTGATCGAGAAGGGCGTCACCGTCGCCCAGGTGGCGCGGGTGGCGTCGGCCTTCGCCGAGGCGGGCGTGATGGTCCACGCCTACCTCATGTACGGCTTCCCGACGGAGACCGCCCAGGAGACGATCGACAGCCTCGAACGCGTACGGCAGCTGTTCGCGGCCGGCGCGCTCGACTCGGCCTTCTGGCATCGCTTCACGCTCACCCGCCACAGCCCGATCGCGCGCGATCCGGCGGCCTTCGGGATCACCGTCGCCGGGCCACCCCTGGGGCGCTTTGCGAACAACGATCTGATCCATGCGGATCCGACCGGCTGCGATCCCGGGCGCCTCTCGGACGGGCTGCGACGGGCGGTGTTCAACTACATGCACGGGCTCGGGCTGGAGCGCGATGTGCGGACCTGGTTTGCGCACAAGACACCGCGCGCGCGGGTGTCGCCCGACTTCATCGCCACCGCGCTGGCCGGGCGCGCCGCGGCCGATCCCACGCGCCCGGATGCCCGGCTGGTGTGGCTCGGCGGAAGCGTTCGCCTCGCCTTGGGGCGGCGCCCCGGGCTGGAGATCGTGGGCCCTGGCGATCACCGGTTCGTCGTCGTCTCGGCCAAGGTCGCCGCGTGGGCCGCCGAGGTTCTCTCGGGCGCGACGCCCCTCGGCCGCGGCGATCGCCCCTACCTGCGCAAGCCCGAGGCTGCGGCGGCGTTCCCCGGCGGCGGCGAGGCATTTGCGCGCTTCACCTCCAGCGCCGCATGGGCGCAGCTCCACGAGGCCGGCCTGATCGAAATTCCCTGACGTAGACTCATCCCATTCGAGGAGACCCCATGAACCGCGCCGCCGGCCTCACCGCCCTCTGCTTCGTCCTCGCCACCCCGGCCGCCCGCGCCGACGAGGGGATGTGGACCTACAACAACTTCCCGAAGGCCGAGATGCAGAAACGCCACGGCTTCGCCCCCGACGACAAGTGGCTCGATCACGTCCGCCTCTCGTCGGTGCGCCTCGCCGGGGGCTGCTCCGGCAGCATCGTCTCCGAGAGCGGCCTTTTGATGACCAACCATCACTGCGCTCACAAGTGCATCGAGCAACTCTCCACCGCCGAGAAGGACATCATCAAGGGCGGCTTCTACGCCCGCACCGCCGCCGACGAGGCGAAGTGCCCCGAGGTCGAGATCAACCAGCTGGTCGAGATCAGCGACGTCACCGAGCGCATCGGCAAGGCCACCCGCGGCCTCGCCGACCAGGCTTACAACGCGATGGTGAAGGCCGAGATGTCGCGCATCGAGAAGGAATGTTCCTCGAGCGACCGGGTGCGCTGCGACGTGGTCACCCTCTACCACGGCGGGATCTACAACCTCTACAAGTACAAGCGCTACCAGGACGTCCGGCTGGTGTTCGCCCCCGAGTTCGCGATCGCCTTCTTCGGCGGCGACCCCGACAACTTCAACTTCCCGCGCTACGACCTCGATGTCTCCTTCCTGCGCCTCTACGAGGACGGCAAGCCGGCGCGCATGGAGCACTACCTCAAGTGGGCGCAGACCGGGCTGAAGGAGGGCGACCTCGCCTTCGTCTCCGGCCACCCCGGCGGCACCGAGCGCCAGCTCACCATCGCCCAGCTCGAGTACCAGCGCGACGTGGCGATGCCCGATCGGCTGCTCCGGATGGCCGAGACCCGCGGGGTGCTCACCGAGTTCCAGCGCCGCAGCCCCGAGGCGAAGCGGATCTCCACCGACGATCTTTTCGCCGTCGAGAACGGCTTCAAGGTGATGCGCGGTCGCTTCGAGGCGCTGCACGAGCGGTCGTTCTTCGCCGGCAAGGTGGCCGGGGAGAAGGCGCTGCGCACCACGGTCGCGAAGGACCCGAAGATGAAGAAGCTGTACGCCGGGGCGTGGGACGCGATCGCCCGCGCGCAGGACGAGGCGAAGAAGATCCGCAAGCCGCTCTCCTACATCGAGGGCGGGATCGGCTTCGGCGGCGATCTGTTCCGCATCGCGCGGACGCTGGTGCGCGCGGGCGACGAGCTGCCGAAGCCGCTCGAGAAGCGCTTCCGCGAATTCTCCGACTCGCGGCTCCCAGCGGTGAAGCAGCACCTCTTCTCCGCCGCGCCGATCTACGAGGAGCTGGAGATCCTCAAGCTCACCTTCGGCCTCGGCAAGCTCCGCGAGCAGCTCGGCGCCGACGATCCGTTCGTCAAGCGGGTGCTCGGCAAGGAGTCGCCGGACGATCTCGCGGCGCGGCTGGTGCGCGGCAGCAAGCTGAAAGACCTCGCGCTGCGGAAGCGGCTGTGGGACGGCGGCAAGGCGGCGGTGGACGCCTCCGACGATCCCATGATCCTGCTCGCGAAGCAGATCGATCCCGACGCGCGCGCGGTGCGCAAGAAGTACGAGGACGAGATCGAGGCGGTGGTGAAGAAGAACGACGAGCTGATCGCCAAGGCGCGCTTCGCGGCGCAGGGGACGAGCGCCTACCCCGACGCCACCTTCACGCTGCGGCTCTCGTACGGGGTGGTGAAGGGGTGGGAGGAGAACGGCAAGCCGGTCAAGCCGATCACCGACCTCGGCGGCGCCTTCGAGCGGGCGACGGGGCGGCCGCCGTTCGAGCTCCCGGAGACGTGGCTGAAGGCCCGCCCGCGGCTCGATCTGGCGACCTCCTTCGATCTCGTCACCACCAACGACATCATCGGCGGCAACTCCGGCTCGCCGCTGGTGAACCGCGCGGGCGAGGCGGCCGGCCTGGTCTTTGACGGCAACATCCACTCGCTGGGCGGCAACTTCGGCTACGATCCAGCGCAGAACCGCTGCGTCGCGGTGCACAGCGACGCCCTGCTCCACAGCCTCGAAAAAATCTACAACGCCGACCGGATCGTCAAGGAGCTCCGCCCGCCACCGCCCGCGGCGAAGTAGCTACGGGTAAGCTACGGGTAGCAGCGCCCGTCGAGGAGCTCCGGGCGATACTCGAAGTGCATCGTGTCGTAGTGGTACCAGCGACCGCCCCAGACGAAGCCCTCCGCCTCGAACGCGTCGACGATCGCCTGCGGGACGCGGTTCTGCCACGCGAGCGGCGCGGCGGGCCGCTGCCAGCGCCAGTAGTGGGAGAGCTTCACGTTGAGGTCGATCGAGACGCCGTAGGAGTGCGCGCTCGTACGGTCGGTGCCGGCGATATTGCGCCACACGAAGGTGCCGCCGAGCTGTTGCAGGAACGGGGCGAGCGAGCGGTCGGCCAAGGCGGCGCGGGTGAGGCGGGCGTCCACGCGCGCGAAGGCCGGCGCGACCTTGCGATGGACGCGCAGGATCTGGTCCTGGAACTTGATCTTGACCACGTCGACCTTCCGCTCGGAGGCGCCGTAGGTGCTGGCGAACAGCGCGTCCAGGCGGATCCGCCCCGGGTCCTCATCGACGGTGGCGACCGGTCGGATCGGGCCGGGGCGGTAGCGCAGGGAGAAGGCGTCCTCGACGTCGGGAGCGGCGAGCTTCTCCTCGAAGCTCTTCGGGCGGCGGTCGTCCCACGGGATGCGCTGCCCGTCGGTGAGAGCGATCGACCAGGCGCCATCGTGCTCCTCGGCGCGCACTCCGTAGTAGCGCTCGAGGCAGCGCAACGGCGGCGGCGGCTCGTCGGCGAGCGCCCCAACGGCGGTGGCCGCGATCACGATCACCGTCGCTGCGAGGGCCGCGCGACTCACCGGATCTCCACCGCGTCGTCGCGGACCACAGCAGCGCTCTTCAGGTCGCGCGAGAGCAGGGCGATGAACTCGGCCAGCCCCGGGTCTTCGGCGCGGCGCGGCGCGGCACCTGCCAGCCCGGCACGAAGCGCGAGCGCTCGCACCGCCGACACCCCACCGTCGTCGTCGATGCGGAAGTGCAACGCGAAGGCATCGGTCACCTCGCTGCAGCGGCAGTCGAGCGCGAGATTGCCGAGCGAGTAGGCGATCACGCCGCGACCGCGCCGCTCGATCCCCTGGAGGGTGTGGGGGCCATGGCCGAGCACCGCCGCCGCTCCCGCGTCGATCAGCCGCGCGGCGAGCCGCCTCTGCGCCGCCGTCGGGAGCACCGCGCCGGCACGCCCCCAGTGAAGCGATACCAGCACCGCTCCGCGCGCCCGCGCGCTCCGGACCGCCCGCACCAGGTCGCCCTCCCCATCGAGATCGGCCTCGGGTGCAAGGTCTCGCGCGATCAGCACCACCGTTCTACCGGCGCGCACGATCTCGGCGTCGTGGCCGCGAAACGCCGCGGCGATCCTCTGTGAGGCGAGCGCGCGGGCGGTGTCCTCGCGCCCCGCCTCGCCCTGATCGAGCGCGTGGTTGTTGGCGAGCGAGGCGAGATCGATCCGCCCCCCGAGCCACGCCGCGCGCTCCGGCGGAGCGGCGAATCGGATCGGCTGCCCGGTTGGCCGTCCGCCTGCGTCGAGTCCCGCGGCCCGCCCGCGCGCGGTCAGCGGCCCCTCCAGGTTGACGAATCGGATCGCGCCGTCCAGGACCGTGGCCAGCCCTGCGAGCTGCGCCTCGGTGGTGCCCACGCCGATCTGGAGATCGCCCGCCGCAGCGACGGTGATCGGCCCCGCGGCGGCCACTGGCGCGTGGAGCAGGATCGCCACCAGCAGCGCCGCCACCGTTGCCGTTGCCGTTGCCGTTGCCGTTGCCGTTGCCGTTGCCGTTGCCGTTGCCGTTGCCGGCCTCGCTCCGCTGGCCGTGCTCGCTGCCCCGTCCAATTTCACCGGCGCATCTTCGCACGCTTCACGAGCGCGAGCGCGGGTCGCTCGGGATCCTCAGCACCAGCACCTCGATCTTCCCCTGTCGCGCCAGCGCCTGGAAGATCAGTCCGCTCGCGTCGCCGCTGTCGGCCGCGACGTCCTCCGGCCCGAGCCAGCCATCGCCCGGTCCGCCGCCGGGACCGCGATCCTCGACCGCGACCAGCACATGATCCCACTGCCGGGGCGTCCCCGCCCACCCCACGTAGTCGATCACCAGCAGGTCGCCCGGCCGCACCGCGCTCCCCCACGCCAGGCGCGCCCCCACCGGCGCGGGCGCCGCACCGTCGCTGCCATCGACCAGCACCGGGCCCGCGACGCGCCGACCGAGCGTGATCAGCTGGGCGACGCTGCTGTAGTCGAGATCGCGCCGCCCGGCCCGCCGGAGCGCCGCCACCAGCACGTCGGCGCAATCGGCACCGACGTAGCGCTCCGCCTGCGCCTTCGCGAAGTGGCCCGCCGAACCGAACAGGTACGGGACGTTGAAGTACGAGGTCAGCCAGCCGAGGAAATCGTCGCCGCGCCGGAAGGTGTAGCGGAACACTCGGTCGGCGATCCCGGGGCCGTCGCGGTCCAGCGCGCCCGGGGTCGCCACCCTCCGGCCGCCCGCGCTCACCGTCGCTGCCAGCCGCATCGTGCCCAGCCCGTCGTGGGTGTCGAAGCGCGGATCGCCCGGCCGCGCGTCGACGACGGCGCGGGTGAAGCCGCCGCCGTCGAGGTCGCCTTCGAGGTACTCGATCCGATCCCACCCGATCCATTCCCCGTGGTGGGGCCCGAAGATCACTGCGTTCGAGTAGGTGGCGTTCTCCCGGTTGGGCGGCGGCGAGATGGTGTGCATCATGGTCGGCTCGACGCGCCGCCAGGTGACGCTGATCGCGCCGCAGCCGGCCCGCGCCCACGAGGTGAAGCGGCGCTCGGGCGCGTCGGAGAACAGCACCGCGCGCCCGGCCAGCGTGCCGGCGACCACCAGGTGGGCGGTGAGCGTCTCGCCGCGCCGCGCATCGACCACGCGCGCGAGCGGATGATCGCCGACCCCACCGATGACGTAGGCCGGCCCGTCGAGCCGGCATTCGGCGGCACGGGTGACGACAGGAGCAAACAGCACCAGCAGGGCAAGCCATCGCATGAGGAGGTCAAACGAACGATCGCGCCAAAACGATCTGTCGCGGCTATCATCGCCGCCCATGCGCCGGCGGATCCTGGTCCCGCTCCCCGATCGCGACTTCGATGTCACCTCCCGAAGTACGAAATACTGAAGCCACGATGGACTCCCCCGACTCCCGAACCGCCATGCGCGAACACCTCCTCGATCTCGGCGGGCTACGCCATCATGTGGTCGAGCGGGGCGCCGGCCCCACCGTGCTGCTCCTCCACGGCTACCTCGACCACGCGCGCGTCTTCGATCGGCTGGCCGCCCGCCTGGAAGGCTTCCGGCTGCTCGCCCCCGACCTGCGCGGCCACGGCGACACCTCCGCCGTCGGCGCCGGCGGCCACTACTACTTTCCGGACTACATCGCCGACGTCCACGCCCTGATCACCGCGCTCGCCGACCCGCCCGTCGCGGTGGTCGGTCACTCGATGGGCGGCGGGGTCGCCTGCTACCTCGCCGGCGCCTTCCCCGAGCTGGTCTCCCACCTGGTCCTGATCGAGGGCATCGGTCCACCCGGGAGCCGCTTCGCCGACGCCCCGCTGCAACTCCGCGGCTTCGTCGAAGATCTCGCCCGTGCCGCCGCCCGCCCGCGGAAGCGCTTCCCGTCGCTGGAGGCGGCCGCCGATCGGGTGCGCCAGCGGAACCCGCGGATCGGCCCCGAGGACGCCCTCGCCTTGGTCCGCGCCGGCACCCGGCCCGACGGTGACGGCGTGGTCTGGAAGTTCGATCCGCTCCACCAGACCCGCTCCGCGATCCAGTTCCAGGAGGAGCAGCTCCTCCCCTTCCTCGCCCGGATCACCGCCCCGGTGCTGGTGATCGAGGGCGAACACGGCTACCTCCTCGACGACGCCACCCGCGCCCGCCGCCTCGCCGCGCTGGCCCACGTCGAGACCGTCCGCATCCCGGGCGCCGGCCACCACGTCCAGCTCGACGCGCCCGATCTGCTCGCCGACCACCTCCGCGCCTTTCTCGCGCGCTGAGGCCTGGGTTCGGGGACCGAGGACCTACGCGACGGTGATCGCGTTGCGGAGCGCTTCGGCGAACGCGTTCAGGAGGTCGTCCGTCAGCGCCACCAGGTAGATCGTCGAGGGCTTCGGCTGCTTGTGGACGCGCAGCTCGTCGACGATCGCCCGCGCCGCCTCGTCGTACGCCACCCCGCCCACGCCGGTCCCCATCCCGGGCATGCCGATCGTCTCGAACCCGAAGCGCGCCGCGGCGATCAGGGCCGCCCGCGTCGCCCGCCGGACGTTCTCCACCCCGATCTTCATCCCCGGGAGCTCCATCGTCGGCGCGTGGATGACATGCCGCGCATGGAGCAGTCCGCCGGTCGTCACCACCGCCGCTCCCACGGCGATGGGGGCGGAAGCCCGCGCCTCATCCTCGATCTTCTGCCCGCCCCGCTCGCGCAGCGCCGCTGCCACCCCTCCTGACATCAATCCCTGGGAGTTCGCCGGGTTGACCACGGCATCCACCGGCAGCTCGGTCAGATCGCTCTTGGCGACGTGGATCTGCATCGCCCCCATGTATCGCCGGTTTCCCGCATTTGGTCAAGATCTGAGCAACTTTGGTCCCTGGCGTGTGCTAGTTTGTCGGCATGGTCACGGTGGCCACGGTGATCGGCGCCATCATCGTCGGCCTGGCCCTCCTCGTCTACGCCGGGTTTCTCGCCGCGCGCTACTTCTTCGTCCCCCGCTACCCCGACGAGCTCCACTATGCCCGCACCGCCGACGGCTGGCGGATCGCCCTCACCCGCTACCGCCCGATGAAACCCGGCTCCCCCGAGCCGCTTCTGCTCGTCCACGGCCTCGGCGCGAACCGCTACAACTTCGACCTCACCGACGACTACTCGCTTGCCCGCACCCTCGCCGCGGCGGGCTACGACGTGTGGCTGGTGGAGCTTCGCGGACGCGGCTACTCGATGCGCCCGCGCCTCTTCTCGGGGGTCCGCTACGACTGGTCCTTCGACGAGTACGCCGAGCAGGACCTCCCCGCCGCCGCCCAGGCGATCCTGCGCGCCACCTCCGCCCAGCGGCTGCACCTGGTCGGCTTCTCGATCGGCGCCCTGGCCTCCTACGCCTGGCTCTCCGACCCCCACCGCGCCACGGAGATCGGCTCGCTGGTATCGATCGCCGGCCCGGCGACGTTCCGCCGCGCTGGAAGCCACCTCTCGGGCCGCGTGGTGCGCCAGATCCGCTGGCTGCGCCACCGCTTCCTGATGCGCGTCCTGGCCCCGATCTCGGGGTACTTCCACCCGTCGCCCCTCCACCTCATCCACAACCCCGAGAACACCGACGGCTACGTCCAGAGGCGGGCGATGGTCAACCTGATCGCCAACTTCTCACGCAACGAGCTGCTCCAGTACGGCGACTGGCTTTGCAACGACACCTTCCGCTCGATCGATCACCGCCGCGACTACCGCGCCGAACTGCCCCGCATCACCGTCCCCACCCTCTTCCTCGCCGGCGCGCGCGATCTGCTCGCCCCGCCGGACGCGGTGAAGGACGCCTTCGAGGCGGTCGGCGCCACCGACAAGCGCTTCGTGATCTGCTCGCGCGCGCAGAAGTTCTCGGTGAACTACGGCCACTTCGACCTGCTCCTCGGCAACCACGCGGCGCGCGAGATCTACCCGCTGGTGCTCGAGTGGCTCGACGCCCACGCGCCTTCGGCCCGCGCGCAGGCGCTCACGCCGGCGGCAGAACCGACGAGAGCAGCAACGGACCGAACAGAGCGTACAGCAGGTTGATCACCACCCCGGTGGCAATGGTCGTGGCCAGCACCGCCAGGATCGAGTGGGTGAGCGCCTTGTCCTCGGGAGCGCCGAGCAGGATCGGCAGCCCGCAATAGAGCAGGTACCAGCCCCACAGCGCGCCTGCCACCATCACCAGGACGTGCAGCGCGAACAGCGACGGGTGGAGGGTCGAGAAGATCGCCGATGCGCCGGCCACCCACAGCGGGGTCATCGCGTAGGCGGCGAGCTTGTAGCCGCTCTCGGGCTCGTGGCGCGCCTCGAACCCCGGCGCCAGCAGGTTCACGAACAGCCCCAGCAGCGCCCCCGCCGCGACCAGCGCCCCGGAGAGCAGCACCGCCATGACCAGCGACGCGAACAGGGGCGCGCGGTAGGTGCTGGTCACGCCGAGGAAGACGCGCCTCTCCCCGAGGATGACGGTGGCGACGAACAGACCGACCGGGAGCAGCGCCGCCAGGACCACGGCATACGGGACGACCAGCTGCTTCGGCTCGCCCGACTCGGCGATGATCGGGACCCACTCCTCCTTCGGTCGAAGGAGGATCCCGATGATGCGCTGACGCATCCGCCCGGCGTCCATGCGCGCGACGATACCACCCTTCGACGGGCTCGGGGAAATTCGGAGGGGAGTGGAGACTACAGAGCGGGGTGTCGACACCCCGGAGGCGGGCAGCTACGCGGCGAAGAGCTTCTCGATCTCTTTTTCGACCTTCACCTCGGTGGTCTTCTTCGCCACCGAGAGCTCCTTCACGATCAGGTTCTTCGCCGTGTCGAGCATGCGGCGCTCGCCGAAGGAGAGGGTCTTG
>SHYY01000170.1 GCA_009692555.1 Myxococcales bacterium | reverse complement strand
CGCGGTCAGCGTCACCGACGGAGGAACGAAGCCGTCCAAGGCGAGGCGCGCCAGGATCGCGGCGAGCGCGCGGCCGAGTGACGACGGGTCATTCGGACGCACCGAGACGCCCCACGCCGGGACGCGCAGCTCGAACGGGCCTTCGGTCGCCTCGACGGTGACGCCGTCTCCGAGCGCGCCGGCGAGGGCAGGGTGGCCGTAGACCACCGCGTGCTCGCCGAGCAGGATCACCTTGCCCGGGGCGCGCACCGTCACGTGAGGAGACCGGGTCAACGCGCCTGCTCCAGCCACCCACGGAGCGACGCGCCGATCACCTTCGGCGCCCGGCGCAGTTCGGCGGGTGTCCGGCAGCCGGTGAGGAAGGTCGCCGCGCGCACGCCCGCGATCACATGCTCGAGAAACGCGACCGCGCCGTCGAATCCGCCGTCGCGGTGAGCGCGCAGGACCGGCGCTGCGAGGCCGCCTGCCGTCGCTCCCAGGGCGATCGCCCGCGCCACGTCCATCCCGGTCCTCATGCCGCCGGTGGCGATGATCGTGAGCCCGAGATCGGCGAGCAGCCCGACCGATGCGGCGGTCGGAATCCCCCAGTCCCAGAACTCCTCACCGAGCCGCCGCGCCGCGCCCTCCGCCCGCCGCGTCTCGACTCCCACCCAGGAGGTGCCGCCCGCGCCCGAGACATCGACCGCCGTGACGCCGGTCTTCAGGATCGCCATCCCCACCGAGCGCGATATCCCGCTCCCGGTCTCCTTCGCCACCACCGGAATACCGAGTTCCTGATGCAGCCGCTTCAGGGTCTCGCGGCCGCCCCGGAAGTCGCGGTCGCCGCCCGGCTGGATCAGCTCCATCGCCGGGTTCAGGTGCACGCACAGCGCATCCACTCCGACGGTGGCCACCAGCTCGCGGATCGCACCGGTCGACATCTCCCGCGCCTGCACCATCCCGAGGTTGCCGAGCAGGAGCGCCGTCGGTGCGATATCGCGCACGGCATAGGTCCAGGAGAGATCCGGGTGCAGCACCATGGCGCGCTGCGATCCCAGGCCGAAGCCGATCCCGAGGCGCTCCGCCGCCCGCGCGAGATCGTGATTGATCGCCGCCGCCTCGGGCGTCCCGCCGGTCATACCGGAGATGATCACCGGGGCACGCAGCCTCTTCCCGAGGATCTCGGTGGTGAGGTCGACCTCGTCGAAGTGGAAATCGGGGAGCGCGTCGTGGACCAGCTGCACCTGGTCGAGCAGCGTCCCCTGCTCGCGGAACTCGACCTCGCCCGAGGCGCACAGGGCGATGTGATCCGCCTTTCGGCGCTGGATGTTCGGGCTCTCCGGCTGGTCGCTCACGATGTCCTCACCGGGCTGGCGTACGCCCCTGGCACCGCCGCCCATAGCAATACCGGGGCCGGGGGGTGGGAGTGCGCCCGGTCACGCCATCATGCACCGGTTCCCGTGGAATGACACGGGCTCACGTGTCCCGGCGGCCACCCGGCCCGACGCGCGGTTCGCCTGTCCGGTGTGCGATCCGGTGCGAAACCGCACACAGATCAGGTGGCCGCCGTTGCCGTTGCCGTTGCCGTTGCCGTTGCCGTTGCCGTTTCCGTTGCCGTTGCCGTTTCCGTTGCCGTTGCCGTTGCCGTTTCCGTTGCCGTTGCCGTTGCCGTTTCCGTTTCCGTTGCCGTTGCCGTTTCCGTTGCCGTTGCCGGTGCCGGTGCATGCTTGGTTCGACCGTCGCCCCTCGACTCGCGACCCGCGATGTGAAAGGTTGGCGGCGATGGACGATCGATCCCTGGGGACGCTGCGCATGATCCTCCATGCCGCGGCGCGCGTGCTCGGCTGTGGATCGGCGCAGATGGCGATCGTCGACGAGGAGCGGCGCGCGCTGGTGCTGCGGGTGGCGATCGCGAACCGCGACGTGCCGCAGCTCGAGCGGGTCTCGTCGCTGCTCGGGTTCGCCCCCGATGGCGCGAAGATGCCGCTCGCCGGCGAGTCCAACGCGCTGCTGGTCCGGGCGGTGCGCGAGGGGCGGCTGTTCGTCAGCGCGCGCTTCGACGAGCTGGTCGGAGACTTTCTTTCGGCGGAGCTGTCGGCCGGCATCCAGTCGGTGATCGGAGTGCAAAGCTTCGCCGTGGTGCCCGTGTTCGGGCGCTCCAGCACCGTCGGCGTGATCCTGTTCCAGAAGCTCGGCGACTCGGGGTTCGCGCCGACCGATCGCGATCTCATGGTGGCCTACGCCGATCGCGTCGGGGCCGAGCTCGAGTCGCAGGCGATCACCCACGAGGTGGCGGCGTTGGAGTCGCTCGGCGACGTGGGATCGCCACCGCCGGCGATCTACCCGTGCGACGGCGCCCTGGTGCTCCTCGGGGGCGACGCGGCGGGGCGCCCTCTGCTCGACGTGCTCGGGGCGCCGTCAGGCAGCGCGCTCCTCGGCGAGGCCGCGGCCAGGCCCGGCGATGGCGCGCGCACCGTGACGCTCGCCGCCAGCGACGGGCGGTCGCTGCGGGTCACGCTTCGTCCATCGCCAGGCGGGGTGATCGCGGTGGTCGAGGACATTGGCTGGCTGGAGCGCCTGGCGCGCGAGGCGGCGCGGGCGCGCGAGCACCTCGCGCGGGTGCTCTCCACCGTCGGGGATGCGATCTTCACGGTGGACACACACGGTACCATCGTCGGATGCAACGAGGCGGTGCGGGGCGCTTTCGGGCGAGCGCCGGCCGAGCTGCTCGGAAGGCCGCTCACGGAGCTTTACTCCGACGAGCGGATGGCGGCGCGCGCGTCGCGGCTGACTCTCAAGGTGGCCGACGACGGCTTCGCCGAGGCGGAGCTGACCTTCCGCCGCGCCGACGGGCGGCTGCTGCCCACCGCCGTCTCCGCCCTGCTGCTGGTCGACGATCAGGAGCACCCCGCGGGTTCGCTGTGGCGGCTCCAGGACCTCACCGAGCGCCGTCGCGGCGATGCCGAGCGGAAGCGACTGCGCGCCAAGCTCCTGCAGTCGGAGCGGCTCTCGGCGCTCGGCGAGATGGCGGCCCGGATCGCCCACGAGGTGCGGAACCCGCTGGTGTCGATCGGGGCGGCGGCGCGCGTGGTCGAGGAGGAGCTCCCACCGTCGAGCCCGGTGCTGGAGGAGGTGCGTGCGATCGGGCGCGAGGTGCGGCGCCTCGACGGCATCGTCTCCGACTTCCTGCGCTTCGCCCGGCCGCGGCAGATCGTGCGCGCGCCGGTCGATCTCGGCGCGCTGGTCCGGGAGACGGTGGCGCTGGTGGGCGCGCGCGGCGCCGGCGTGCGTCTGATCGCGCCGGTGGGCAGCGGCGAGACGATCACGCGCGGCGACGCCGACTCGCTGCGCCAGGTGCTGTGGAACGTGCTCCTGAACGCCGTCGAGGCTTCGCCTCCCGGTGGCGAGGTGGAGTGCGCGGTCCGGGCGCTCCGCGGGCGGGTGGTGGTGTCGGTGGCGGATCAGGGAGCAGGGATCCCCGATGCCATCCGGCGCCGGGTGTTCGACCCGTTCTTCTCGACCAAGGCGCGCGGGACCGGCCTCGGGCTGGCAGTCTCGAGGCAGATCGTCGACGAGCACGGCGGGCGGCTCCGGTTGTTGAACCGGCAGGGCGGGGGGACGAGGGTGGTGATCGAGCTGCCGGGGTAGGCCGCTGCTCAGCGAGCTGGGTCCGCCAGCGGATCGCGGTAGACCTCGTCGACGGAGATCGCGATCTCGAGCGAGGGGAGGGCGATCACCTCGCCCGGTCCGGCCTCGGTGAACTGCCGGGTAGCTCCGTTCCGCGAGAAGACCTCCATGCGCGGGGCGCGCTGCGACACCAGCACATAGTCGCGCAGCGAGGGGATCCGCCGATAGTGCGCGAACTTCTCCCCGCGATCGTACGCCTCGGAAGAATCCGACAGCACCTCCACGAGGAGGGTCGGATTGACGATCGCGTTGTCGTCGCCCGGTGCCCGCTCCAGCTTTCCGCAGACCACCGAGAGGTCCGGGTAGGTGAACAGGTCGGTCTCGACCACGCGCACCTTCAGGTCGGCCGAGAAGACGCGGCAGGGGCGTCCCCGCAGGGCCTGACGCAACTCCCCGCCCAGGCTGGCCTGCAGCGCCGCGTGCTCCGGCGTGCCACCGGCCATCGCGAACACCTCGCCGCGCAGGTACTCGTGCTTGATGTCGCTCGCGGCCTCGAACGCGACGAACTCCTGGCAGCTCATACTGAGCTTTTCGGAGGCACCCATCCGCGCCATGCTACCAAGCGACGGCGATCGCGACCAGCCGGAATCACCCCATCGGCTTCAGCGCCGCCAGCACCAGCACGCCGATCAGCAGCAGCCCGAGCGTCCCGTGCAGCGCCGCGAACAGCGCCCGCGGCACCTTCGCATCCGCCGCGCCGCGCGCCATCGCCCGGTGCTTCCGCGTCAGCACGAAGTGGATCACCACCATCGCCAGCACCAGCGCCAGCTTGATGTGCAGCCACTCCGCGGCCGCGAAGTACGCGCGCCCCGAGATCGCCACCTGCGCGATCCCGGTCCCGAGGGTGAGCACCGCGCCCGGGATCGCCACCAGGAAGTCGAGCCGCCCCTCGAGGTGGGAAAAACGCGGCCGCACCGACGGGTGCTCGCGCGCGTGGTAGCCGAGGATGCGCGACAGGTTGAGGATCCCGCCCATCCACAGGACCACTCCGAGGAGATGGATCGCGACCAGGATGCGGTACCCCACGACGGGCGATGATGGCACAGCTTGCCATGCCCTGCCATGCGCTGATAGATCGACGAACTCCCCACTTCCCGGCGCCCCCGCGCCTCCCAACAGGTGAACATGCGGCTCCGCATCTGCTTCCACGACAACTGCTTCGACGGCGCGGCCTCGGCGGCGCTCTTCACCAGCTTCTACCGCACCCGCGTCCGCGGGGACGCCGAGATTCTTTACCGCGGCATGGCCCACAAGCCAGGCGACGTCTTCCCCGAGGGCACCTTCGACGGCGACGAGAACGTGGTGGTCGACTTCCGCTTCTCGTCCGACCCGCGCCTCACCTGGTGGTTCGATCACCACGTCTCCGCCTTCCAGCAGCCAGGCGACGACGAGCGCTTCCGCGCCGACACCAGCGGCCAAAAATTCTTCGACCCGACGGCGAAATCCTGCACCCGCTTCCTCGCCCGCACCTGCACCGAGCGCTTCGGCTTCGACCCCGCCCCCTACGCCGAGCTGATCCACTGGGGCGAGATCATCGACGGCGCGCTCTTCGAGAGCCCCGATGCCGCGGTGAAGCTCGCCGAGCCCGCGCTGCGCCTGATGACCTGGATGGAGAACAACCACGACATGCCGCTCACCGAGCGCTACATCCAGCGCCTGGTCGACGCGCGCCCGCTGGCCGAGATCGCCGCCGAGCCCTGGGTCACGGGACCTCTCGAGCCGATCTTCCACCAGCACGCCGTCGCCCTCGAGGTGCTCCGCGCGCGCACCCACAGCGACGGTGGCGTGGTCACCTTCGATGTCTCCGACGACGGCATCGAGACCTACAACAAGTTCATCCCCTACTTCCTCTTCCCCGCCTGCCGTTTCGTTGTCGGCGTCTCGCGCTCGCCCAGGCGGATGAAGATCTCCGTCGGCTCGAACCCCTGGCTGCCCCGCCCCAAGGTGAGCATCGCGGCGATCTGCGAGCGCTACGGCGGCGGAGGCCACCCGGTGGTGGGCGCGGTTTCCCTCCCGGTGGACGAGGTGGCCCGCGCCCGCGAGATCGCCGGTGAGATCGCGGAGGAGCTACGCCGCGCTCCCTGAGCTCGCCCCACATTCCGTGAATTCCTGGGCGTAACCGGCACCGCATTTTCGTGATACCTTGGCGCCCGAGCGAGGACACGCGCTCAACCAACCCGGGAGAGCTCACGTGAACAGACGACGACTGGCGGGGGCGCTGGCGACTGCACTCTTTCTCACTGCGACCGTCGCCCGCGCCCAGAACATCGGCTACCAGCTCAACCGCTACGAGCCGACCCCCGCGGGTGATCTCTTCCTCGCCGTCGACCATCCCTGGTACTCGTCGACCCGCTACTTCGCTGGCGGCCTCACCTTCGACTACGCCCGCAACCTCCTGGTGACCGGCACCTACGACACCTCCGGCAAGCTCGTGCGCGGTCCCTCCATCATCGGCAACCAGATGGTCGGCCACCTCGACCTCGCCGGCTCGCTGTTCGACCGGGTGGCGCTCACAGCGACGGTGCCGCTGGTGCTGTTCGAGGATGGAACGGCGGCCGCTGGCGTGGCGCCGATCTCGGGCGTCGCGGTCGGCGATCCACGGATCGGTCTCCGGGTGCGGCTTTTCGGCCAGCACGAGAAGGGTGCGATCGGGCTCAGCCTCGGGGCCAACGTATGGGTCCCGATCGGCGCCGAGAAGAATCACGCCGGCGACGCCGACATCCGCGCACAGCTCCGGGTGATGGCGGGCGGCGTGGTGTTCGATCTCCTGCGTTATTCGGTGAACGCCGGCTTCCTCTACCGCCCCGCCGCGAAGATCAGCCCGACCGCTTCCGGTGACGCCAACACCCTGAGCAGCGAGGTGCAGCTCGGGGGCGCGCTGGCCCTCACACTGTTCCACCGGTCGCTCAGCTTCGGACCCGAGGTGCTCCTCTCCTTCGCCGTGCCCGTCGACGGTGCGATCCCGTCGAAGCAGAGCCTGACCAACCTCGAGATCCTCGGCAGCCTCCATTATTTGATCGCCGACACCGTGCTGATCGGCGCCGGCGCGGGTGGCGGGCTCACCGGCAGCCCCGGCCCTCCCGATGTGCGCGGCATCCTTCGCGTCGCCTACGCCCCGCGCGCGCCCGACGCTCCTCCGCCGCCGCCCGATCGCGATGGCGACGGCATCCCCGATCCGCAGGACGCATGCCCCGACGAGGCGGGCATCGCCAGCGCCGACGCCAAGAACCACGGCTGCCCCGCGCCCAAGGACCGCGACAAGGACGGCGTCCTCGACGGGGACGACCTATGCCCCGATGTCCCTGCCGGCGCCCGTCCCGACCCGACCAGGCGAGGCTGCCCGGTCAAGGACAGCGACGGCGACGGCGTGTTCGATCACGAGGATGGCTGCGTCGCTGTGCCGGCCGGCGCGCACCCCGATCCCACCCGCCCCGGCTGCCCCGACAAGGACAGCGATGGCGACGGACTCTTCGACGGCGCCGACAAGTGTCCGGCCGAGGCCCAGGGCGACACGCCCGATCCGGCGCTCCCGGGCTGTCCGGTGCGCGACCGCGACAGCGACCGCGTCCCCGACGTCACCGATGCCTGCCCCGATCAGTCGGGCGCACCCGATCCCGATCCGAAGAAGAACGGTTGCCCGGGCCTCGTGGTGGTGCGGCAGCAGCAGATCGTGATCCTGGAGCAGGTCTACTTCGACACCGACAAGGACGTCATCCAGAAGCGCAGCTTCCCGGTGCTGGAAGCGGTCGCGTTCGCCTTGAAGGCCAACCCGAGCATCAAGAAGATCGCCGTCGAGGGCCACACCGACGACCGCGGCTCCTCGAAGAAGAACCTGCTCCTGTCGGGCAAGCGGGCCGCCTCGGTGCAGCGCTTCCTGGTGGCGCAAGGCGTCGAGCCGGCGCGCATCGAGTCGCACGGCTACGGGATCACCCGCCCGATCGCCGAAAACAAGACCGCCGACGGGCGCCAGAAGAACCGCCGCGTCGAGTTCAACATCATCGACCCGCCGCCGCCCAAGGAGGCGCCAGCGCCCGCACCCGCACCCGCACCCGCACCCGCACCCGCACCCGCGAAGTAGCCGTTTGGGGTTTCCCTCCGGCCGCAAAAGGCGGAGGATAGGTCACTAACGCAACACCGGAGGTAGATCATGAAACGCATCGCCTTGGCTCCCGCGTCGCTGCTCATGCTGCTCCTGGCGAGCGGCTGCTCCGACCCGCCGGTGCTCCCGAAGTGCGCGCCCTCTCAGATCGATTGCCCCGGGGCGTGCGTCGACCCCCTGACTGACGCCGTGAATTGCGGCGGGTGCAACATCAAGTGTGCCAACGGCGAGTCCTGCATCGCCGGCAAGTGCGCGTCCGCCGCCTGCTCGCCCCCGACGACCAAATGCGCCACGGGGTGCGCGAACCTGATGACCGACGCGAAAAACTGCGGCGAGTGTGGCAAGGCGTGCCCCGAAGGGGAGGGCTGCGTCGACGGCAAGTGCGGGCTGATCTGCCCGCAGGGGCAGGCGGCGTGCGACAAGAGCTGCACGAACCTGCTCTCCGATCCCGCCCACTGCGGCGATTGCATGACCAAGTGTCTCCCGGGCAACGTCTGCTCGAATGGCAAATGCGGCGTCGACTGTCAGCAAGGCCTCACCAACTGCGACGGGCTCTGCATCAACCTGCTCACCGATCTCGCCAACTGCGGCGTCTGCAAGACCGCCTGCATGCCCGGCAGCGTCTGCTCGAATGGCAAGTGCGATCTCACCTGCCAGGGCGGCCTCGACAAGTGCAACGGCACCTGCGTGGATCTCAAGTCGAACAACGCCAACTGCGGCGCCTGCGACACCGTGTGCCCGGGGGGCCAGCTCTGCTCGAACGGGCTCTGCGGCGTCTCCTGCGTGAAGGGCTTCGACGACTGCAAGGGCGTCTGCGCGGACCTCCAGACCGACAACGCCAATTGTGGCGTCTGCGGGATGGCCTGCATGAAGGGCCAGCTGTGCTCGGGCGGGATGTGCGGCGTGTCGTGCCAGCAGGGCCTGGAAAACTGCAACGGCACCTGCGCGAATCTCCAGACCGACAACACCAACTGCGGCAAGTGCAACGCCGGCTGCCCGAAGGGCCAGGCCTGCGCGCTCGGCAAGTGCGAGGTCGGCTGCCAGCAGGGCCTCGACAACTGCAAGGGCGTGTGCGTGAACCTGCAGACCGATCTCATCAATTGCGGTGTGTGCGACACCATCTGCCCGAATGGCACCGTCTGCAAGATGGGCAAGTGCGCGCCCACCTGCGCCTTGCCGCTCACCGAGTGCAACATGATGTGCGTCAATCCGCAGATCGATCCCTCGCACTGCGGCGGCTGCGGCAAGGTCTGCATGCTCGCCAACGCGGTCAACGTTTGCGTCGGTGGCGCCTGCGCCAAGTCGAGCTGCACCAAGCCCTTCGACGACTGCGACGTGACGCTCGCCAACGGCTGCGAGACCAACCTCGACACCGACGCCAAGAACTGCGCGAAGTGCGGCACCGCGTGCGCCGTCGGCAGCAACTGCTGCGGCGCCCTCTGCTCCAATCCGCTGATCGACGCGAAGAACTGTGGAAAGTGCGGCACCGCCTGCGCGATGGGCCTCATCTGCTGCTCCGGCACCTGCCAGGATCCCAAGATTCTCCAGACCTGCCTCGACTGCCTGAAGGCCTGCGTCCAGACCGTCGTGGTGGGCGTCGATTTCGGCAAAGGCGTCGTCGACCAGCTCAAGGTCACCGCCAATGGCCTCACCACCCCGCCGGCCGCGGACAACCCGCCGGTCAGCAAGTCGCCCAATGTCTGGGTGTGCAATCACAACTCGAACAACGTCACCAAGATCGACGCGGTCACCGGCGTCGCGCTCGGCACCTTCCCGTCGGGCGGCGGCAATCCCTCCCGCGGCGCGCAGGCCTTCGACGGTTCGTTCTGGGCCGGCCACCGCGGCCAGAACTGCAACGTGAACGACCCCAACTGCTCCAACGTCACCCAGATCAAGATCGATGGCACGATCGGCTGCCAGTTCAAGAAGGCCGCCGACGGCGCCGGCCTCCCGTTCGTGCGCGCGATGGCGATCGACGCCAACGGCTTCATCTGGTTCAGCACCTGGAACGACGCGCGACTCCACAAGGGCGACCCGATCGGCTGCAAGGTGGTCCTCGATATCCCCGGGCGCTACGCCTACGGCATGTCGATCGACTCGAAGGGCGTCCTCTGGACCCAGCCCGCCAACAGCGGCAACGCGCTGATCACCGGCATCGACACGAAGGATGGCAAGATCCTCTACGAGATCCCCCAGGCCGGCCGCTCCTTCTACGGCATCGTCGCCGACCGCCAGGACAACGTGTGGTTCGCCAACACCAACACCAACGGCGGCGCCTACCGCCTCTCCGCCGCCGATCACAAGACGATCACCCCCTACGCGCCGGGCCCCGGCGGCAGCGCCGGGTCGAACGGGATCACCATCGACACCGACGGAAACATCTGGGCCGCCGGCGCCTCCAATCCCGGCCGCCTCTACAAGTTCAAGCCGGACGGAACGGCGCTCCTCAACATCCCCACCCCGGCGCTCAACCTGGCGTACGGCATGTCCGGCGACACCTACGGCAAGGTCTGGGCGACCGGCCTCCTTTCCAACAACGTCTCGCGGATCAACAAGGACACCGGCGTCGTCGAGCTCACCACCGCGCTGGGCGGCACCTACCCCTACACCTACAGCGACTGGAACTCGGTCGTCCTGCGCACCGTCACCAGCAACAACGCGCAGGCCGGCACCTGGTCGCAGGTGGTCGATGCCACCAAGAATGGCACGCTGTGGACCACCGCCGATTGGACGCAGATGACGCCGATGGGCACCCAGGCGAGCACCGAGTTCCGCTTCTCCGACGTCGTCGCCGACCTCGACAAGCCGAACCAGCCCGTGTGCGGTCCGTTCTTCACGCCGCCGGTGAACCTGCAGACCTTCTGCAAGGACGCGATGATGAAGAACTACAACATCGGCCGCTACGTCAAGACCACCGTCCGCCTCTCGACCACCAACGTGATGGTCCAGCCGACCTTCAACAATCTGAAGTTCTACTACCAGCAGTAGCGTGCTCTCCCGCCCCGCCTGGCCGGGGATCGCCGCGGCTGTCGTGATCCTCATCGCCGGCTGCAAGCGGACCGAGGAGGCACCGGTTCCCTCCCCACCCTCGGACGCAGCCATTCCGAGGGTGGTGGTGTTGCAATTTCCGCCGGTGGCGGCCTCGCCGCCCGATCTGGCCCCGCAAGCAAAGCCCACTCCCGACAGCGTCTGCCCGGCCGATATGGCTCCCATCCCCGGCGGCGGCTGCATCGACCGGCACGAGGCCTCCCCCGGCAAGGGCGCGCTCGGGGCCGCGAGCGGCAAGGGCACCACCGTGGTGGCCCTCGCCGTCGCCGGGAAGCGCCCCTTCACCGCCGTCAGCGTCTTCCAGGCCGAGCGCGCCTGCAAGAACGCGAAGAAGCGCCTGTGCACCGAGCATGAGTGGCGCGCCGCGTGCCACGGCGTGGCCACCTGGCCCCGCAGCGAGGAGGCCTACTCCTACGGCCCGAAGTACGAGGAGCGCCGCTGCAACGACTGGCATGCCTCCAATCAGGGCGCGTCCGGGGTCGTCCCCACCGGCAGCTTCTCGCGCTGCGTCACGCCGCGCGGGGTCTTCGACCTCAGCAACAACGTGGCGGAGATCGTCTCGACCCCCCACACCGGGGACTACTACTCCGCGTTCGGCGGCAGCTACATGAACGTCGTGCTCGACAGCAACTGCGACGAGGACGAGTACGTCGTGCGCCGCGACGGCAGCGCCCGCGACGTCGGATTCCGCTGTTGCAGCGATGGCCAGCTCGCGCAGCAGATCAAGAAGCCCGGGAGCTGATTTCTCAAACCACCGGAAGCGAGCGCCGCTCCGTCGCTGCGCGCCCCGCCGTGTCCGCGAACGCGCGCTGCCACGCCGCGAAGCTCCCGCCCGCGCGATGCGCCGCCAGCGCGCGAAGCCCCGCCTCCATCCCTCCCTGCGCCAGCGCGTACTCCGCCCACGCCCAGCGCGCCGAGGTCGGCCGGATCTCTGCCCGCCCCTTGAGCGCCCGCCGCAGCGACGAGAGCCGCCCTTCGACCTCGCGCACTCCGGCGAACGGCGTGCGATCGAGCGGCGTGTTCCGCTTGGCCACGAACGGCGCGATCCCGAGCACCACGCGGATGATCTTCGCCATCTCGCGGGTCAAGCGCCCGAGCTCGTCGATGTCCGCGTCGGTCTCGCCCGGCAGGCCGATCATCTGGTAGACCTTCACGTGATCCATGCGGTGCTTCGCCGCCAGCTCCGCCGCCGCCAGCAGGTGGCGCTCCTTCGTCTTCCGCTCCACCGCGATCCGCAGGCGCTCCGAGGCGCCATCCGAGGCGAAGGTGATCGCGCGATAGCCGCCCGCGGCCAGCAGGCCGACGATCTCATCGTTCAACCGATCGGCGCGCAGCGACGAGATCCCGATCGTGCGCCCGCTGTCGACCAGTCCCCGGAGGATCTGCGGCAGCCGCGGGTGATCGGTCACCGCCGCGCCGACCAGGCCCACCTTCCGCGCGTGCGCCGGGACGAGGCCGAGCACCCGCTCCGGCGGCACCAGCCGCATCCCGCCGTTGGTCGACCGCCGCATCACGCAGTAGGTGCAGCCGCGCGAGCACCCGCGCTCCGGCTCGATCAGGAACATCGACGAGAGCTCGGTGTGCGGGGTAAGCACCTGCGAGTAGGCGGGCAGGAGCCCATCGTCGCACGCCGCGATCACCCCGAGCCGCTCGCCGTGGATCGAAGGCACCCAGAACCCCGGAAGGAGCGCCAGCGCCGCCAGCAGCCGTCCCCGATCGGGCTCCGCGTCGATTGCGCGCAGGAGCTGGGCGGCCACCTCCTCGCCCTCGCCGAGCAGCACCACGTCGACGAACGGGCCGAGCGGCAGCGGGTTGGAGAAGGTGAGCGGCCCGCCCGCGACCACCAGCGGCCCGCGCCCCTCGCGCTCCGACGCCAGCACCGGGAGGCCAGAAAGCGCGAGCGAATCGAACAGCCCGCCGAGTTGCAGCTCGAACGCCACCGAGAACGCCACCACGTCCGCATCACCGACGGGCAGCTCGCTCTCGACGGTGTACAGCGGGAGGTGCGCCTCGCGCCACGCCGCGAGGTCATCCGGGAGGAAGGCGCGCTCGCAGGCCCATCCCGGCTGCTCGTTCCAGACGCGGTAGATGCTCTGGAAGCCGAGCGACGACATCGCGACGTGGTAGGGGCTCGGGTAGCACAGCGCGACCCGCCGCTCCGCGGTGCGACGGATCGTCCCCTGCTCGTCGCCCAGGCGATCCCGGATCGCCTCCCTCAACTGCCAGCCTGCGGAACCTGCCATCGTCGGCCGCAATCTAGCACACCCGGCGGCGGCGGGTGCGGGTGCTTGACGGAGAAGGGGGCCCCCTCCGCTCACGTAGTCGTAGTCGTAGTCGAAGTCGATTCAGGGGCACTCTCGCGCGGGGGATCACCTCTCCGGCACAAGCGCGTGAGCATCTCCACGATGCGGGTCAGCAACTCCATGGCCTGTCGCCGAGTGTCTTCCAAGGCGAGTTGCAGGACCGCAAGGGCATCCACGATCGCCTTGCACTCCATCGCGGAGCCC
>SHYY01000169.1 GCA_009692555.1 Myxococcales bacterium | reverse complement strand
GCCAGCAGGGGCATCCTCCTTTGAGGCCAGGGTGGTCGGTTGGCAGGAGGAATTTGTTGCGGGAGGAACTTCGATTGCCGTCGCTGCGGACGGGACGACTACGACTACGACTACGACTACGACTACGACTACGACTACGTGACGAGCAAGAGCCAGCAAGAGGGCCCCCTCCGCTGTTAAGCACCTGCCAATGCCCTGCCAATGCCTTGCCAATGCCATCGGGCGCCACCCGGTGTCGTGGCCCCGGTGAGGCCCCGGCGCGCATTTCTTGACCGGGACACCGGTCGGGGCATTCTGTCCCGATGGATCCGATCCAGGCGGTCGCCTACGGACTGGTGCAGGGGCTCGGGGAGTTTCTCCCGATCAGCAGCTCGGCGCACCTCGCGCTTCTCCCGTGGGCGGCGGGATGGACCGACCCGGGGCTGGCCTTCGATGTAGCGCTGCACCTCGGCACGCTGCTGTCGCTGGTGATCTATTTCCGGGCCGATCTGTTGCGCCTGGCCCGCGCGTTCGTCGGCAGCGTCATCGAGCGGCGGATCGGCGCCGACCCCGACCGGCGGCTGGCGTGGCTGGTGCTGGCCGGATCGATCCCGGCGGGGGCGATCGGGTTCCTGTTCGAGCACGCCGTCGAGGCCTGGTTTCGCGACCCCGCCAGCATCGCCGCGACGCTGATCGCCTTCGGTGCGGTGCTCCAGCTCGCCGATGCTGGATCGCCGGGCGATCGGGTGATCGGGCGCCTCACGATCCGCGATGCGCTCCTGATCGGCCTCGCCCAGGCCTGCGCGATCGTCCCCGGCGTATCGCGCTCGGGCAGCACCATCACCGCCGGGCGGCTGCTCGGGCTCGATCGCGAGGCGGCGGCGCGCTTCTCGTTCCTCCTCTCCGCGCCGATCGTCGCCGGCGCGGGGCTCCTCAAGGTTCCGAAGCTGATCCAGTCGGGTGGGCTCGACGGGAGGGTCGCTCTCGGGATCCTCGTCTCGGCGGTCACCGGCTACTTCGCGATCGATGTCCTCCTGCGCCTGATCCGGACGCGCAGCTACCTGCCGTTCGCGATCTACCGCCTGGTCTTCGGATCCGCGGTCCTGGCGCTGGTGTGGGTGCGTCGCTGAGCTCGGGTAGCGGCATCTCTGTTATCTTCCTCCACACATGGGCAAACGCATCGAGCTGCGGGCCCCGCGTCGCATCACCAGCGACGGGGCGAGCTTTCGCCGTCCGGCGTGGTCGCCCGATGGGCGCCACCTGGTGATCGAGGCCGCCGAGGGGAGCGGGGCGCTCTACCTGGTCGACGCCAAGGGGCGGGTGGAGAGGCGCCTCGGCGAGGGATCGGAGGCGGCTTGGTCACCCGACGGGCTCCGGCTGGCCTTCTGCCGCGTCGGCGCGGACGGGCGGCGCGAGACCTGGGTGTGCGACGTGGCGGCGCCCGGCGCGGCGCGGCGGCTGGCGGGTGGCGATGGCGGGAGCTGGGAGCACCCCGCCTGGTCCCCCGACGGTGGGCGGGTCGCATGCGCCTCGGACCATGGCAGCCAGGCGGGCGTCCGCCATGTGTGGCTCCTCGATGCGGTGCACGGCGATCGCCGCCGCGTGACGAGCGATCCGCTGCGCTGCGATGGGCACCCGGCGTGGTCGCCGGATGGGCGCGCGGTCGCCTTCGATGGCGACGATCGGGCCGACGAGGCGCGGGCGGTCGATCTCCACGTCCTCGAGCTGGAGAGCGGCGCGGTCACCCGCCTCACCGACGGGACGGTGGCCACGCGGCGCCCGGTGTTCCTCGATCGGCGCTTCCTGCTCGCGGAGCGCAGCGCGGCGATCGCGCCCGCGCTGGTGGTGGTCGATCGCGAGAAGCACCGCTCGCTCCCCGTCGGTGAGGAGCCGGACGGCGCGCGCGAGCCGGCGGTCCGGGGGAAGCGGCGCGAGCTGCTGGTGGCGTACGTGCGACGGGACGGCGAGCGCGACTCGGTGTGGGTCGCCGAGCTGCGCGGCTTGAAGGTCACCCCCGAATCCAGGGAGCTCGATGAGGCCCTGCGCGAGGCGGTGGCCGAGACGCAAAAGGGGCCTGCCCCGGGCGAAGGCGAAGGGTCGACGTGAAGATCGCGGCGATCGACGTCGGGACCAACTCCTTCCACCTGCTGGTCGCGGTGGTGGGCGTCGAGGGCAGCATCGAGGTGGTCGACCGCGCCAAGGACATGGTTCGCCTCGGCGAGACCGCGTTCAAGGGCGGCGTCATCACCCCCGAAGGGTTCGCACGGGGGGTGGAGGCGCTGCGCGGGTTCCGCCGCCTGCTCGACCGCCATCAGTGCGACGCGGTGGTCGCGGTGGCCACCAGCGCGGTGCGCGAGGCGCAGAACGGCGGCGAGTTCGTGCGCGCGATGCACGACTCCACCGGGATCGAACTGCGCGTGATCCGGGGCGACGAGGAGGCGCACCTGGTCTACCTCGGGGCGCGCAGCTCGCTCGACTTTGGCGGCCGGCGCGCGCTGATCGTCGACGTGGGCGGGGGCTCGGTGGAGCTGATCGTCGGCGACGCGCGCGAGTCCTACGCCGCCTCGTCGCTCAAGCTCGGTGTCCTCCGCCTGCTCGAGAAGGTCACCGGAGATCCGATCGGCGCCGACGAGCGCACCCGGCTCGCCGCCCACTGCCACCGCTCCGTCGAGGCCTGCGCACCGCCGCTCCGCCGCGTGGGGTTCGACTTCGTGGCGATGACCTCGGGGACCGCCCACGCGATCGGGGATCTGATCGCGATCCAGCGCGGCGCCGAGGTCGGGCCGCCGCGCGCCGGGACCCGCGGGCGGAGGGTGGCCTTCAAGGATGTGCTCGCCCTCGAGGATCTGCTCGCCACGCGCCCGCCGGCGGAGCGCGCGCGGATGGGGCTCGACCCGAAGCGGATCGACTCGATCGTTCCCGGGGTGATCCTGGTGCGCTCGATCCTCGAGGTGTTCCACGCCGACGAGATGGTGCTCTGCGAGACCGCGCTCCGCGAGGGGCTGATCGCCGACTACATCGCCAAGAACCGCCCGGGCTTGCAGCTGGTCGAGGAGTTTCCGGATCTGCGCCGCCGCTCGGTGTTCGGGCTGTGCCGTCGCTGCGGCGTCCACCAGGGCCACGCCGAGCAGGTGGCGCGCCTGTCGCTCGATCTCTTCCGCGGCACGCGGCTCCTGCACGGCCTCCCGAACGCCGACGGTGAGCTGCTCGAGTTCGCGGCGCTGCTCCACGACATCGGCTACCACATCGCGCCGGCGCGCCATCACAAGCACGGCGAGTACCTGATCGCGAACTACGACATGAAGGGCTTCACCAGCGATGAGGTGACGGTGCTGGCGCAGGTGGTGCGCTACCACCGCAAGACGACGCCGAAGGAGAGCCACGAGGCGTTCGCGCGCCTCTCGCCGCAGCTCAAGCGCAAGGTGCGGACCCTCGCCGCGATCCTGCGGGTGGCCGACGGGCTCGACCGATCCTACGGGCAGCTGGTGCGGCAGGTGCACTGCGACGTGGGCGAGAAGTCGGTGACGCTGCGCGTGGCGGCGGTCGGCGATCCGGCGCTCGAGGTGTGGGGCGCACGCCGGAAGCGCGATCTGTTCGAGGAGGTGTTCGCGCGCAAGATGAAGTTCGATGTGCGGGCGGAGGAGGAGGAGGGCGAGGCGCCGCCAGCGGGCGGGTGAGCGATCGGAAAGATTCCGTGCTACCTCTCGTATGAGCTGTCGGCACGCGCCCGCTTCGGACCGTGGCCCTTGATTCTATTGACTTTTCTTGGGAGTAACGACGTGAAGTACCGTGGGATTGCATTGGGTCTCGTGGTGGCCGCTTCCGGTTGCACCGGCCAGAACCCCGACTACCTCGCGAGCCCCGTCGACGGTGGCGCGGATGGCGTGATTGACCAGGGGCCGCAGCGCGATCTCGCGGGCGATCTGGCGCGCGACCTGACGATGATCACCCCTGACCTCGCCGCCGACCTGGGGGCGAAGGATCTGGCGACGGGCGATCTCGCCATGCCCCCGAGCTGCAGCAACGCCAAGCAGGACGGCACCGAGACCGACGTGGACTGCGGCGGCGCCTGCCAGCCCTGCGGGACCGGCAAGATGTGCCTGAAGGGGCAGGACTGCAAGACCGGGATCTGCTCGAATCTCAAGTGCGACAATCCCTCCTGCAACGACAACCTCCGCAACGGCGACGAGTCCGATGTCGACTGCGGCGGGATGTGCCCGTCGTGCGCGAACGGGAAGAAGTGCCTCGCTCCTGGCGACTGCAAGAGCGGGAGCTGCATCGGCAACCTCTGCGCCGGCGTGCCGGGGTGCATGGACGGGATCAAGAACGGCGCCGAGACGGACATCGACTGCGGCGGCGCGCCGGGCCCGATGGCCTGCGGCAAGTGCGCGGCGGGCAAGATGTGCCTGGGTGCCGCCGACTGCCAGAGCGCGACCTGCTCGAACAACGTCTGCAAGGGCGTGGCGACCTGCAACGACGGCGCGAAGAACGGCGCCGAGAGCGACACCGACTGCGGCGGGCCGCTGTGCGCGAAGTGCGTCAACGGCAAGATGTGTCTCGCCGCGGGCGACTGCGCCAGCAACGCCTGCATCGGCAACGTCTGCCTCCCGATCCAGAGCTGCATGGACGGCGTGAAAAACGGCGTCGAGACCGACACCGACTGCGGCGGCGCTCTGTGCCCGAAGTGCGCCGCGGGCCGGATGTGCATCGGCGCTGGCGACTGCGCGAGCGCGGTCTGCTCGAACAACGTCTGCAAGGCCGGCGCAACCTGCAACGATGCGATCAAGAACGGCCTGGAGACCGATGTCGATTGCGGCGGCGGGACCTGCGCCAAGTGCGGCAACGGCAAGATCTGCCTCGGCGCGGGCGACTGCCAGAGCGGCGCCTGCTTCGGCGGCGTGTGCCTGGGCGTCGGACCGACGTGCAACGATGGTGTGAAGAACGGCGCCGAGACCGACACCGATTGTGGCGGCCCCCTGTGCGCGAAGTGCCAGGTCGGCCAGATGTGCGCGGGGGCGGGCGACTGCGTGAGCGCGGTGTGCTCGAACAACCTCTGCAAGGCGGCGGTGAGCTGCGTCGACCTGATCAAGAACGGCGCGGAGACCGACATCGATTGCGGCGGCGGCGTGTGCGCGAAGTGCGCGGTCGGCAAGCTGTGCGTGGGAGCGGGCGACTGCGCGAGCGGTGTGTGCTCGAACAACGTGTGCAAGGCGGCGGTGAGCTGCGTCGACTTGATCAAGAACGGCGCGGAGACCGACGTCGACTGCGGGGGCGGGACGTGCGCGAAGTGCGGAGGTGGGAAGATGTGCTTCGCGGCCAGCGACTGTGTGAGCGCGATCTGCGCCAACAACGTCTGCATGGCGGTGGCGTCGTGCAACGACGGGTTCAAGAACGGCGCGGAGACCGACATCGACTGCGGCGGTGGCACCTGCGCGAAGTGCGGCGCCGGCAAGACCTGCGGTGCGGCCTCGGACTGCGGGAGCGGCGTGTGCGTCTTCAACGTGTGCGCGGGGGCGCTGACGCTCTCGTTCGGCGCGCCGACGGGGTTTGCCTCGGGCAAGGCCCCCTGGTCGGTCGCGGTGGCCGACTTCAACAGCGACGGGAAGGCAGACGTGGCGGCCACCAACGCCGACTCCGCATCGGTGAGCGTCTTCGCCGGCAAGGGCAACGGCATGTTGCAGAAGCTGATGGACTACCCGACGCCGCTCGGTCCGCTCCACGTCGCGGTGGGCGACCTGAACGGCGACAAGATCCCCGATCTGGTGGTCGCGGATGCCGACGCCGACAAGGTGAGCGTGCTCCTCGGCAACGGCAACGGGAGCTTCAAGCCGCCGATCGACAAGGTGGTCGGCGATGAACCGTGGGCGGTCGCGCTGGCCGACTTCAACAAGGACGGCCTCCTCGACGTGGCGGTCGCCCAGAACGGCATCGACGCGATCGGGGTGATGGCCGGGACCGGCAACGGTGGCTTGAAGGATCCGGTCAACTTCCAGTTCGCGCCCGGCACCGGGCCCGCGCATCTCGCCGCCGGCGATCTCAACGGCGACCTCACTCCCGATCTGGTGGTCGTCAACAGCGACGCGAGCAGCGTGGTGTCGCTGATCGGCAAGGGCGATGGCACCCTCAAGCTCGGGGCAACCTACGGGCCGGGCGTCGCCCCGCGCTCGGTGGCGCTGGCGGACTTCAACAGCGACGGGATCCTTGATGTCGCGGTCGCGTACACGACCAGCAACTACGCGACGGTGCAGCTCGGCAAGGGGGATGGCACCTTCGGCGCCGCGCCCACCTTCAAGACCGGGATGAACTCGCGCTGGGTGGTGAGCGCCGACTTCAATCGCGATGGCAAGCTCGACCTCGCGGTGTGCAACGTCAATGACAACAACGTCAGCATCCTGCTGGGCAAGGGCGACGGCACGTTCCAGGTCGCGGTCAACTTCCCGGCGGGCTCCGCTCCGCGCGCGCTCGCCGTCGGTGACATGAACGGCGATGGCAATCCCGACCTGATCGTGGCCAGCGAGACCAGCGACAGCGTGATGGTCCTCCTGAACACCTCGAAGTAGGTGGCCCTTCGGGCGGCGGGGGTGAGCCTCCGCCCTACTTTTTCAAGGTGAGCGTGTCGATCTGCGTGGAGCTGCCGGCGGCGACGGCGAAGGCGCGGAGGGTCAGGGCGGCGGGGGTCACGTCGACGATCGAGTACCCGTAGGTCTTCTTGGCGAAGGCGGTGAAGCCGGCCGAGGCGACGTTGTAGAGCGGGGCGCCGCCGCCGCCGTTGACCACGTAGACGGTGCCCTTGCCTTCGGCCACCGCGAGGCCGCCCTTCATCGGCTTCGAGCGCTCGTAGTCGTGGTCGTGCCCGTTGAACACCAGGTCGACGCCGTGCTGGTCGTAGATCGGCCGCCACGCCGCCTGGAGGTCCTGCTGCGAGCCGTGGGTGGCCGAGGAGTAGATCGCCCGATGGTGCATCACCACCTTCCACTTGCGGGAGGTGCCGGCGAGCTCCTGCGCGAGGAACGCGGCCTGCTCGCCCGCGATCGACTCGTCGCTGAGCGGTGAATCGTTCAGCACCACGAAGTGCGCGTCGCCGTAGTCGAAGGCGTAGAACTGCTCGTTGCCGGGGAGCGCGAACTGGGCGAAGTAGAGGCGCGCGTTGGCCTCGTGATTGCCCATCGCGAACTGGGTCGGCAGCGACGGGAGAACGGCCTTTCCGACGTCGAACCAGGCGTCCCATTCGTCCTGGAAGCCGCCGAAGCCGACCGCGTCGCCGGTGTAGAGGAGGAAGTCGGGCGCGCTCGCCGCGAGCGAGGTGAGCACCTCGCCCCACTGGCCGGGGTCGTTGCGCGAATCGCCGGCGATCGCGAACTTGAACGGCTTGCCCGCGGCGGCCGGCGAGGGCGCGGTGGCGAACCGCCCGAGGACGGCGGTGCCGGGGATGCGGTACTGGTAGGCGGTGCCGGGGGTGAGGCCGCAGAGGTGGATCTCGTGGATCCGCACCGACGGGGAATCGGTGCCCGAAAGATCGGTGGCGTAGGCGTAGGAGAAGCCGGCGGCCCGCTGTGCGAAGTCGCCGCTGCCCCACTCGATGCGCGTGCCGGGCGTCCTGAACTCGCTCTCCCAGAGGAGGCTGATCGAGGTCGCCGGATCGCCGGTCCAGGAGAGGTGGACGGCGCGCGGGGTGCCGAGCGGGGCGCGGTCGTCGTCGGCGACCGGGGTGGTGGTGAGCACCGGGGTGGTGATCTTGAACGGGCAGCCGGGGACGGCGACGGTGAAGGGCTGCTCGCTGGTGGCCCCGGATAGTTCGGGCGGAGCAGGGGGCTTTCCGGCGCAGCCGCAGGCGGAGGCGGCCAGGGCAAGGGCCAGGATGCCAGGCAGGAAAAGCAGATGATCCAGCATCGGACGATGATACAAGATCTCGCTGGATGGCGACGGTCGTCGGTGTCCAGCGAGACCCCAGGACGGGAGCAGCCCATGCCGATCACCTACCGTAGCGAGCGCGACACCTTCGGCCCGATCCAGGTCCCGGCCGATCGCTTGTGGGGCGCGCAGACCCAGCGCTCCCTCGAGAACTTCAAAATCTCCGGCGAGCGGATGCCGCACGCGCTGATCCGCGCGCTGGCCCAGGTGAAGCGCGCCGCCGCGCAGGTCAACCTCGATCTCGGCGTGCTCTCGGGTGGCAAGGCGAGGGCGATCATCGCCGCGGCCGAGGAGGTGATCGACGGCCGGCACGACGGGGAGTTCCCGCTGGTGGTGTGGCAGACCGGCAGCGGCACGCAGACCAACATGAACATGAACGAGGTGCTGGCGAACCGGGCCAGCGAGCTCCTCGGCGGCGTGCGCGGCGAGGAGCGCCTCGTTCACCCCAACGACGACGTCAACAAGGGGCAGTCGTCGAACGACGTCTTCCCGACGGCGATGAGCGTGGCGGCGGTGGAAGCGGTGATCACCCGGCTCGTGCCGGCGCTGCAGAAGCTCCAGGGGACGCTGCACCACAAGAGCGGCGAGTTCGCGTCGATCGTCAAGATCGGGCGCACCCACCTCCAGGACGCGACGCCGCTCACCCTCGGGCAGGAGTTCTCCGGGTGGGTGGCGCAGCTGGGCCACGATCTCGCGCACCTCGCGCAGACGCTGCCGCACCTCGGGGAGCTGGCCCTCGGCGGGACGGCGGTCGGCACCGGGCTGAACGCGCACCCCGAGTTCGGCGTTCGCGTCGCGGACGAACTCTCGAAGCGCACCGGGCTCGCTTTCACCACAGCGCCGAACAAGTTCGAGGCGCTGGCCGCGCACGATGCGCTGGTGTTCGCCCACGGCGCGCTCAAGACCACCGCCGCGTCGCTGATGAAGATCGCCAACGACGTCCGCTGGCTCGCCTCGGGGCCGCGGTGTGGGATCGGCGAACTCACCATTCCCGAGAACGAGCCGGGGAGCTCGATCATGCCGGGCAAGGTGAACCCGACGCAGAGCGAGGCGCTGACCATGGCCTGCTGCCAGGTGTTCGGGAACGATGTCGCGGTGAACTGCGGCGGGGCGATGGGCAACTTCGAGCTCAACGTCTTCAAGCCGCTGATCATCCACAACTTCCTCCAGAGCGCGCGCCTCCTCACCGACGGTGCGGTGAGCTTCAACGATCACTGCGCCGCGGGGATCGAGGCGAACCGCGAGCGGCTCGATCACAACCTCCGCAACTCGCTGATGCTGGTGACTGCGCTGAACCCCCACATCGGCTACGACAACGCGGCGAAGATCGCCAAGCAGGCGCACAAGGATGGCAAGGGCCTGCGCGAGACCGCGATCGCGCTCGGGCTGGTCAGCGGCGAGCAGTTCGATCAGTGGGTGCGGCCGGAGGAGATGGTCGGGCCGAAGGGAGCCTAGTGTCCTGGTGAATTCAGGGGGCTCGTCAGCGACGGTCGAGGTCGAGCACCTCACCAAGATCTACCGGGTCCACAAGCGCCCGCCCGGGCTCGCCGCTGCGATGAAGTCGCTGCTCCGGCGCCGCTACGAGGAGGTGCGCGCGGTCGACGATCTGTCGCTGTCGATCGCGCCGGGCGAGCGGGTTGGCTTCCTCGGGCCGAACGGCGCCGGCAAGACCACCACCCTGAAGGTGCTCTCCGGCCTGCTCCATCCGACGGCCGGCAAGGTGCGCGTCGCGGGCCACGTTCCGCAGGAGCGGCAGGCGGCGTTCCTGAAGCGAATCACCCTGGTCATGGGCCAGAAGCAGCAGCTCCTGTGGGACCTGCCCCCGTCGGAGACTTTCGCGCTTAACCGCGCGGTGTACGACATCCCGCGGGTGCAGTTCGAGGAGACGCTCGAGGAGCTGACGCGCCTGCTCGAGATCGGCGAGGTGGTGGGCAAGCCGACCCGGCAGCTCTCGCTCGGCGAGCGGATGAAGTGCGAGCTGGCGGCGGCGCTCCTGCACCGGCCGGAGGTGCTGTTCCTCGACGAGCCAACGATCGGCCTCGATGTCTCGATGCAGCTCACCGTGCGGGAGTTCGTGCGGCGCTACAACGAGCGCTTCGGGGCGACGGTGATGCTCACCTCGCACTACATGGACGATGTGGCGGCGCTCTGTCCGCGCGTGGTGGTGATCGATCAGGGGAAGCTGCGCTACGACGGCGGGCTGGCCGAGCTGGTGCGCACGCGGCGTCCCGAGAAGCGCGCGGTGGTCGGCTTCGAGCGGCCCGTGGTGCGGGCGGAGCTGGAGGAGAGCCTCGGCGGGATGGGGCGCGTGGTCGAGCACAGCGACGGCAAGGCGGTGATCCAGGTGCGGCAGAGCGACCTGAAGGCGGCGCTGGCGATGGTGCTGGCACGCTTTCCCGTGGCCGACCTCACCGTCGAGGATCCTCCGCTCGAGGAGGTGATGCGCGAGCTGTTCGCGGGGGAGAAGCCGCGATGACGATGCGGGCGGCCCTCCGTGCCTACCCGACGCTGCTCCGGGTCGGGCTGGCCGAGGCGGTGGCCTATCGCGCCGAGATGCTGGTCTGGATGCTCACCACCACCATGCCCCTGGTGAGCCTCGCGCTCTGGCACGCCGTCGCCGAGAGCGGCCCGATCGGGCGCTTCGGACCGCGCGAGCTGACGTCCTACTTTCTCGCCGGGCTGATCGTCCGCCAGGTGACCAGCTCGTGGGTGGTGTGGGAGATGAACCAGGAGATCCGCACCGGGACGCTGTCGTTGCGCCTGCTGCGGCCGATCCACCCCCTGCTCGGCTACAGCGCGGAGAACCTCGCGGCGCTGCCGATTCGCGGTGCGCTGTCGCTGCCGGTCGCCCTGGCGATGCTGTTCCTCGGCGGCTCCGAGGGCGTGAGCCGCTTCCTCGACGACCCGACCCTCGTTCCGATGCTGATCGCCGCGCTCGTCGGTGCGTGGCTGATCACCTTCCTTCTCATGTGCGCGATCGGGGCGCTCGGCTTCTTCATGGAGTCGTCGTCGTCGGTGTTCGAGGTGTACCTCGGCCTGTTCTTCGCGCTCTCGGGGTACCTCTTTCCGCTCGAGTTCCTCGCCGCGCGCGCGCCGTGGGTGATGGGGGCCACCCGGGCGCTCCCGTTCTACTACCAGCTCGGCTTTCCGATCGAGCTGATGCTCGGCCTCCTCGATCGACGGGCGGCGCTGCGTGGGCTGGCGATCGAGTGGGCCTATGTCGCTTTTTTCTACCTCCTCGCGACCCGGCTGTGGCGCCTCGGGATGCGCCGCTTCGGCGCCTACGGCGCGTGAATGAGACGCTACCTCCGGCTCTTCTTTGTGCAGCTCCGCACCTCGCTCACCACCGGGATGCAGTACCGCTGGGAGTTCCTGATCGACGGGCTGATGGCGCTGTTCTGGGCGGCGATGGCGCTGCTGCCGCTGTGGGTGCTGGCCGGCACCGGGCGCGAGGTGGAGGGCTGGACCCACCCCGAGATGATCGTCGTGCTCGGCTGGTTCGTGGTGCTGAAGGGGCTCCTCGACGGCGCGGTCAACCCGTCGCTGATGGCGGTGGTGGAGCACATCCGCAAGGGCACGCTGGACTTCGTCCTGCTCAAGCCGGCTGACGCGCAATTCCTGGTATCCACGGCGCGCTTCGATCCGTGGAAGATGGTGGATCTCCCGGCCGGAGGGGCGATCCTCGTCTACGCCTTCTCGCTCCTCGGGCGCGCGCCGGATGCGGCGCACATCGCGGCGGCGCTGCTGCTGCTGGTCGCCGCGTCGCTGGTGCTCTACTCGCTGTGGATCCTGGTGGTCAGCGCGGCCTTCTTTGTGGTGCGCCTCGACAACCTCGCCTTCCTGTTCATGTCGATCTACGACTTCGCGCGCTGGCCGGTGTCGATCTTCAAGGGCGCGATGCGGCTGGTCTTCACCTTCGTGATCCCGCTCGCGATCATGACCACCTACCCGGCGCGGGCGCTGCTCGGGAAGCTCGCCCCGGCGGTCGTCGCGGTGGTGTTCCTCGGAGCGATCGGGTTCATGATCGTCGCGCGGCTGGTGTGGGTGCGCGCGATCGGGCGTTATACTTCCGCCTCCAGCTGATGAGGCATCCGAGGTAAATCGATGATCAAGAGCTACAGCGCCGATCCCGCGCTCTCCGATTACGTGGCGCGGGTGTTCGGGGGCGAGGATGAGGTGCTCGCCGACATCCGCGCCCGCTCGCGCGCCGCCGGGCTGCCGGAGATCCAGGTCGGGCGCGTCGACGGGCTGCACCTCGAGGTCTTCGCGCGGGCGATCGCCGCCACGAAAGCGGTGGAGATCGGCACCCTCGGCGGCTACTCCGGGGTGTGCCTGCTGCGCGGGATGGCACCGACGGGGACGCTCTACACCTTCGAGGCCGAGGAGCATCACGCCGTGGTGGCGCGGCGCTCGTTCGAGCAGGCTGGCTTCGCCGATCGGGCGCGCCTGTTCGTCGGTGCGGCGGCGGAGCGGCTGGGTGAGATCGAGGGCGAGGGTCCGTTCGATCTGGTGTTCATCGACGCCGACAAGCTCTCCTACCCGGCCTACCTCGGGTGGGCGGCGAAGCACCTCCGCGTCGGTGGCGTACTGCTGGCGGACAACGCCTTCCTGTTCGGCCGGATCGACCAGCCGACGCCCGCGCCGGAGGAGGTGGCCGGGGTGCGTGCGATGCAGTCGTTCAACGAGGCGCTGGCGCGCGGCGGGCGCTTCCGCGCGACGCTGCTCCCGACCGGCGAGGGGCTGGCGATGGGGGTGAAGATCCGATGACGCGCGAGATCCTCATCCGCGCCGCCACCGTTGCTGACCGGGGCGCAGCGATCCGCCTCCTCACCGCGCAGCTGGTCGAGCATCAACTTCCCGCCGACGCCGACGGGATCGCCCGCGGCGTCGAGCTGGCGTTCGCCAAGGGCAGCTCGGCGTGGCTGATCCTCGCCACGGTCTCGGGGATCCCCGCCGGGATCCTGCTCGCGAATCCGATCGTCAGCGTCGAGAAGGGTGGGGCGGCGCTGTGGGTCGAGGAGCTCTACGTGGCGCCGGCGCATCGGCGGCACGGGGTGGCCCGGGCGCTGCTCGATCACCTGGTCGTCGAGGCGCGGAACAACGGGATGCGGGCGATCGATCTCGAGGTGGTGAAGACGCAAGGTGCGGCGCTGGCCCTCTACCGCGGGCTGGGCTTCGCGTTCGTCGACCGCGCGCGCTTCACGCTCGACCTGTGATCGACTACTCCGGAAAATCGTGGCGGCGCGCGACGAAAGACCAGGACGCGCACGGCGCGGCCCCGGGGCTTGCCCCGCTTTGATGATTTGGGGCCTGGGCAGTCCCGCCGCAGGGTGGGGCCCGGCGAGCTTCTTGCCATCGTGCTCGACGTTCCGCGCCACCCCGAAGTCGAGCACCTTCACCACGTCGCGCTCGCCCGCCCGCTCGACGAGAAAGATGTTCTCCGGCTTGAG